>JAJFGM010000055.1 GCA_021776145.1 Kiloniellaceae bacterium
ACCTGGAGGTGGGCGTACATCGCCCGGCGCAGGTCGAACAGCAGGTGTTCGGCGACCCTGCCGACAGTCGTTTCCTGGATGTGGTTGGCCATGTAGTTGACGACGATCACCGCGACGAACACCAACACCAGGGTATCGAGATAAGCTGGAGCCGCGTTCCCATCGGCCAGCGCGTCGTCGATCACGGCGCGAATGATCAGGGGGATCGAAAGCTGGGTCATGGTGAACAAAAGCACCGCGCCGATGGCGAGATAGAGTTTGTTCCGATAGGGCCTGAGGTAGGTGAGGAAACGCCGCGCCACCCACTTGTCGAAGACCCGGCCGAACAGTTCTTCATCGTAGGAAATCTGCGAACCGACGACGGCAAGCGGCGGCCTCGCCGAATCGCCGTTGGGATTGTCGCCAGGGGACCTCGATCCGGGGGGTGTCGATTGGGTGTCAGCCACGTTTCAATCCTCCGCCGCCGCTTCGCGCAGCGGTCGGGTGTCGGCGGGGCTGGACTGCAGGTCGTAAAGCTCGCGGTAGCGGCCGCCCAGGGCGATCAGTTCGTCGTGGCTGCCGCGCTCGACGATACGACCCTCGTCGAGGAAGACGATCTCGTCGGCGTGCATCAGCGAGCTCAGCCGGTGGGCGATAATGATCACCGCGCGCTTCTTGACCAAATCCTTGAGGGCGGCGCGGATGCGCTGCTCGGTAGCGGCGTCAACGGCGGCCGTGGAATCGTCGAGAATCAACACAGCGCTGTCGAGCATGACGCTGCGCGCAATCGACAAGCGCTGGCGCTGGCCGCCCGATAGCGAGACCCCGCGCTCGCCCACCAAGGTGCGGTATCCGGTCGGCAGCTGTTTGATGTAGTTGTGAAGCTGCGCCGCGGCGGCGGAGCGCTGGATGCTGCTGCGCCCGGCCCAGGGGTCGCCGTAGGCCAAGTTGTGATTGATGCTGGAGGTAAACAGAAAGGGCTGTTGCTGGACGATGCTGACCGCACCGCGCAGCGACGCCAGTTTGACGTCACGAATATCCTGGCCGTCGATCGTGATCTGCCCGCTGGTGACATCGTAATAGCGTCCCATGAGGTGCGCCACCGTCGACTTGCCGCTGCCCGGCGGCCCGACGATCCCGATGGTCTTGCCGGGCCGCGCCTCCAGGTTGATGCCGCTCAGGGTGCGCTGGTCGTGGGTCCAGGCCGGGTACTGGAAATCGACATTCTCGAAACGCAGCACCCCCTGGGTGATCTCGAGCGGCTTGGCGCCGGGACGGTCGGCGATTGACGGCACCAGGTCGAGCACGGCAAACAACCGTCCGCCGCAGGTCGAGGCGCGGGCGATGGAGTTGATCATCCAGCCGATCTGGCGCACCGGCATCTGCAGGATAGCCATGAAAGCGAGGAATTCGGCGAACTGGCCCAGTGTGATGTCGCCGTCGAGGACCTTATGGCCGCCAACCCACAGCACCAGCGTCGTGGCGCCGTAGTAGATGAAGGTCATCTGGGTGGTGTTGCGCACAAACAAGAGGATGCGTTCGTGAGCGATGGCGACGGCCTCCTTAGAAATGCGGTCGAAGCGAAGCATTTCGAAGGCCTGGGCGGCGAAAGCGCGGACCACGCGAATGCCGCCGAGGTTTTCTTCCATCACCTTGGTCAAATCGGACAGCTTATCCTGAAGTCGCAGCCAGCTGGCGCGCAGTTTGATGCGGGCGATCGAGGCCCGGATGCCGACGACGGGGACGAAGCTCAGGGCCAATAACCCCAAGGTCAGGTCGATGTCGATGAGGATGAAGGCGCCGCCGCCAATCAGCACGGTCAGCAGGAACAGCCGCAGGATACCGGTATCAACCCACAAACGCATGCCCTCGATATCGAGGATGCCACGGGTCATGAGGTCGCCGCTGTGGACCCGATCGTGCCAGGAAAAACTGAGCGTCTGCAGCTTGCGGTAATAGTCGAGCCTGAGGCGATAGCCGATCAGCTGGCCAACCGCCTCGCCCTGGTAGTTTTGCACCATGGTGAAAAGACCACGCAGCACGCTGGCGCCCATCAGCAGCGAGGCCGTGCGAAACAGGGCGTCTCGTGCCGTCTCTCTGGCATCGCCATCGACCGCTCCGGCCAGCAGGCCCTGGACTTGGTCGACCGCCTGGCCGACGAATTGCGGCACGAACAGTTGGAAGATACCCGCCAGGATGGCCGCGCAGATGGCCAGCGCCATGCGCCAGTGGTGGCTGAAGGCAATGGCTGTGATGCGCCACAGAACCCGGGTATCGACATTGGATACGTCGATCCGGTAATTGGGATCGACTTTGCTGTCGAGGCGCGGCTGACCGTTGGTACCGCTCGTCGTGGTCGTCGTCACCGTGCCGTCATGTCCTCGCAAAAACGTGGGCGCCAATTGATGCCGCGATGCACTGGCGCTATCTCGGTCAGCCTATGCCGCTAGACCGTGGGCGGCAAGGTGGTCGCGGCCTAAATGGATGTGCGCCGCCGCGAGGGCCCTCGCTTTGCTTTCGATTTCCTTTGCCGGCCTTGGAATTGCGATCGGCTATTCGGTCAAAGCCCGCGCCGCGCTCCCGGTTGCCAACCCGATCTATCCGCCAACGCGCATGTTTGGAGGGATTGCCTGGGCCGCCGTCGATGGTCGGGCCACGCCACTGGCGGCAGCCGGCGGACTCACCGCACATGGCGCGGTGTTCCTTGCCATCGCCGCTTGGCGTTGCCACCGCGAAGAACGTCGCCGTTATCGTTGAGCCGATTTGCCGCTACACCGCCCGGGGTCATAGGCGGTTGAGCAGGCAAGCCAGTTCGCGCGTCAGGAGTCGGTGCATGCGCTCGGAGAAATGCCCGCGGGCGCCCTCTAGTGCGGGTCGTGTCACCCCTCGAAGGCAACTCCAATCCGATCGTCTCGCTGCCAAACCACTTTACAGTGATAGGTTTCGCCGCTGCTCAGCTTCAGTGTGAAGTTCGGTGGGCATTGAAAGCAATCGGTGGGGCGTAAATTGGCGCCTGTCTCGGAAATATTATAAACCATACAGTCCATAACGCAATTATGGCCGCTATAGATGATTTGACCGCCCTTTAAAGTGCGCTTGCGGACGGCCCCTCGCCGGTTGTCGCCGACAGGCTGCTTCTGCGGTGTCTCGCTCATGTTCGCGGCTTCCCAAGTCATCGCGCGTCGGGCCCGCCGGTGCCGGACTCGTGACTATTCTAGAGTGTCCCAAAAGTCTCTTAAGAAAGCCCTATTGAATGAGGTTCTTTGGCCCAATGACAGGGGCGGGATTCTTGGGAACAGACCCTTCCGCCCCTGCTCCCATAGCCGAGTTGCTCTGCCGCCGAAGGTACTGGCGGGGAGTCCCGTTGGCGCCCGGCATTGGCAGCCGGTAACCACGCCACATATCTTTCCTCTCCGGCCGCGCGGCGTTAGTGTCTGGTCATGGGACCCAATTCGACAGGCAACCTCTCGCGGCGCGGCGCGCAGTTGGCAGACCACCCGCCGGCGTCGGAATACATCCTCGAACACATTGTTCGGTCGGGCGCGTGCTGGCATCCCGACTCGAATCCCGACGGCTACGTGGCCCTGTGCATCGCCGAGAACAACCTTATGGGTGATCTCGTCGTGCCGCGGTTGGCGCGGGATCCACTGCCGCCGTCGCGCGTTCTCGGCTACGACGCCATGATCGGGGCTGAGGAGTTCCGGACCCAGCTCGCGGCGTTCCTCGAGCGCGCATTCCTCGGCAGGAGATTTCCACCCGAACAGATCGCCGTCTTGGCCGGCGCCGGCACCGTTCTGGAGAACCTGTTTTACGCGCTCGCCGATCGGGGAGACGCGGTCCTGGTCCCCACGCCAAGCTATGCCGGCTTCTGGGCCGACCTCGAGACCCGCGCCGAGCTGCACATCGTACCGGTCCCCTGTAGCAGCGACGATGGCTTCCGACTCACGACGAAACATCTCGACGCGGCGCTCGCCGGCGCCGAACGACCTGTCAAGGCATTGCTGTTCACCAATCCGGACAACCCCCTCGGCAAAATCGCCACGGCGGACGAGATCCGGCGCATCGTCGACTGGGCCGAAGCCCACGACATCCACGTCGTGTTCGACGAGATCTACGCCCTGTCGGTCTTCGGAGAGGCGCCCTTCACGAGCGTTGCGGCGGTGCGGCCCGACCTCGGCGACCACGTCCACATCGTCTGGGCTTTCAGCAAGGACTTCGGTGCCAGCGGATTGCGTTGCGGCCTCGTCGTGAGCGAGAACGAACGGCTTCTGGCCGCCGTGAACGGACTCGCCTACTGGGGCGCGGTGTCCGGGCACACGCAGTGGATCCTGGGTCGGATGATCGCGGATGACGCCTGGGTCGACCATTACCGTGGCGAGCTCCGTCGACGACTGGGCGCCGCCCATGCAAAGGTGACGGCCGCGCTCGCCAAAGCTGGGATTCCGACGCTCCCCGCCGAAGCCGGGATCTTCGTCGTCTGCGATCTGCGTCGCTTCATGGCGGAGCAGACGTGGGACGCCGAGAACACGGTGTGGCGGCGGATTCTCGAACAGGCCAACGTCAACATCACGCCCGGCGCCGCGTGCCGCATTTCGGAGCCCGGGTTCATGCGCCTGTGCTACGCCGCGGAACCGATCGACGCCGTCCTGGACGGCGTCGCCCGCGTAGCAAGGCTGGTTGGGTGAAACACGGGCCACTCGATGGGTGCGGTAACGCTCTCGGAGTCGGGCAAAGCCAATCTCTTGTCATAGGACAGCATCATGCCATCACCCCAGTTCAGGAGGCTGCTCGATAGCCTTGACAAGCCGGGCGCCGATCCTGACGCGAGCCTGGAAGAGACGATTGCCGCCTATCGTCGGTGGAACGACGATTGCCTGGTGATCGACGGTGTTGCGCCGATCCTGGCCGAGACGACTAGGGTCGAAGAGGTGTTGGCCGGGAAGGTGCCGGCGGAATGGGTTTTGGCCGAGGGCGCCGATCCGGACCTGAGGCTCATGTTCATCCATGGCGGCGGCTTCAGGGCCGGTACGCTGACCGGCTATCGCCATCAGGTCGAGGCCCTGTCTCGGGCGACGGGCATGGCGGCGTTGGCAATCGATTACCGCCTTGCGCCGGAACAGCCTTACCCTGCCGGATTGGACGATTGTGTCGCTGCCTGGACCTGGATGCTCGCCAACGGACCGACAGGCAAGGCGGCGGCAAGAGGCAGCTTTCTAGCCGGCGATTCGGCGGGCGGCAATCTCACCATGGCACTGATGCTGCGCCTGAGGGATGAGGGCCGAAGCCTCCCCACGGCGGCCGCGGCTTTCTCTCCGGTGACCGATTTGACCGGATCGAGTCCGTCGATGACTGAACGGGCCCACCTTGATCCCGCTATCGACCCTCAGAGGCTGGCCTGGGTCGCGCGCCTTTATGTCGCTGACGGGACGCCCTTGACGCACCCCTACGTCTCGCCGGCTTTCGGAGACTTTGCCGGCTTGCCGCCCTTCCTGGTGCATGTCGGTGAACGCGAGGTACTGCATGACGATGGCAAACGTGTTGTCGAGAAGGCGAAGCAAGGGGGCATTGACGCCCGCTTCAAGTCGCTGCCCGGCATGATCCACACGACCGAATACTGGTGCCACTTCGTACCGGAGGGCCTTGCCTCCCTCAACGAAGTCGGTGCCTACCTGAAGAGCTACGCCTGAACTACCGGCCGTAAGTAGCGGGTCACGAACTGCTCCCTAATATATTTTGCGAGTTCGGAGGTGAGTTCGTCGATATTGGCTTTGGGCGGACTTGCCCGGGAAAAGTGGAGGGACCGCCTCTGACATCCTAGCGGCCGCTCCCTCAAGCCCGCAAAACGCGGTCCCACGCCGCACAGATATAACTAAATGCACTGTCACCGAATTTTGTCGTCACCGAATCACCGAATTTCAGATTACGTGAAATATGTACGTCTTGAGCCTTATTGCAGGGTACCATTCATCCCTACCAACGACCGCGACCGATAGGGCGGATTGAGTTCCGCCTGCTTGATTTGGCAGTCGTAGGATGCTGGCTGTGATCCTAACCCAACGGATTCGGGACAGTAGGCGCGAACTCGCGTGGAAGACTTTCCGGGCACGAGGATGTTTTGTTTCCACGGTCGGGCTGGTAAAGGATGTGATCCGGGCGCGAATCTGGATCGGGGAGGCGGGGGTACGGTGAGGTAAATTATGGCGTGCGGCCGAGGCGCCTTGGGGTCGCCCGTGCTTGGCTGCTTTTAAGACGTTCACCCAATCAGCCTCGACCTTGGCGCGGTTCAAAGTCTTTCGGACGAAGATAGTCGCAAGATGGATATCTACCTAGTAGTCGAGTTCGTGGCACTGTTTTTGCTGCTCGGACTATCGGCCTTCTTCTCGAGTTCCGAGACCAGCCTTTTTTCGCTGAGCCCGACCCAAATTCAGCAGATGCGCCGTGATCGTAATCCGCGCCTGAATCTCATCGAAGAGCTGCTCGCCGAGCCACGGCGCCTGATCGCGACGATTTTGATCGGGAACGAGTTGGTCAACGTGTCTGCTTCAGTGCTATCGGCCACAATCATCATCAGCCTGTTCGGCGCCGACAAGAGCTGGCTCAACATCATTATCATGGTGCCACTGTTGCTGCTGGTTGGTGAAATCACACCCAAGACCCTGGCGCTGGCTAACAATGTTGCTTTTGCCACATTCCAGAGCCGGTACATCGATCTGTTCGCGCGCGCTATCTCGCCATTGCGCACGGTCGTGCGCGCCGTCTCAGAACTCTTCATCAAACTGATCATCAGAGGCGAGCACTCCAAGAGCAACATCTTGACCGAGGACATGGTGCGCTCGCTCACCAAGGCCGCCGTCGGCGAGGGCTCTCTGCACAGCAAAGAGTCGGCGTATATCCATCAGATTTTCGACTTCGGGAACAAGACTGTCGGCGATCTAATGACACGCCGTTCGCAGATGGTTTCGGTCGAGCTTTCGATGACACTGGCGAACATCGTGGCGGTGCAGAGGGAGACTCGTCGCTCCAAGTTGCCGGTTTTCAGCGCGGACGGGGAGTCCTTAATTGGGGTGTTGTTCGCGCGTGACCTACTGCCTCTGTATCTCGGCGAGCACACGGGCAGCGACCGCGCGGCGCTGAAAAAGATCCTGCGCAAACCCTATTTGGTCCCCGAGTCGCGCATGGCTGCTGACCTGTTCCTCAGACTGCGCGATCGCCGTTCGTCACTGGCACTGGTGACCGACGAGTTCGGAGGAATCATTGGGCTGGTTACGTTGGAGGACCTGCTCGAGTGCATCTTCGGCGAATTGCCCAGCGGCTCTGACAGCGTCACGGACACTCAACTGCTCGAGACCGTGGGGACCGGACTTTACCGGGCGAGCGGCAACATGCCACTGCGGCAGTTCAACGATGCGGCCGGCACCCACTTCGAGGCGCCCGGCGTTACGACCCTGGCCGGCTTGGTGCTGCGGGCCTGTGGCGAGTTACCGGCGAAAAACGACGTCGTGATCATTGACGGTGCGACCTTCACGGTGACCGGCGTAACCCGGCAGCGCATTCTGAATGTTACCGTCCAAGTTTCTGCGCCGAGGCGGCCGAAAGCAGACCAAACTGAAGTGGCCGAAATCCAGGCGAAACCGGTCGAGGCAGCTGACTCCTCCGAGCCGCGCCAAGTGGAAGAGCCTGACCCGGCCAGCGACGAACCCGAGCTCGACGCCGGGGGGGCGAAAGAGGCTGAGCCGGATAAGCAGGCCGCCGAAACGGGGCGCGGCCCCAAACCGGCCGGAGGCTGACCCAATGGATGTCACGACCGGCTTATTTATCATGCTGATGTGCCTGATGCTGGAGGCTTTCTTCTCGGGCTCGGAAATCGGTATCGTCAGTGCCGATCGCGCGAAGTTGCTGCACGCGGCCGAACAGGGTTCACGCGGCGCTCGCCTGACGCTGGAGATGCTGCAGAAACCCGAATGGCTGCTGTCCACCACGTTGGTCGGCACCAACATCGCCATCGTGACCAACACGACGGTCGCAACCATCTTGGTGGCGGACGCGTTTGGCGCGCACCTGAGCTGGCTGGCCGCGCTGATCGTAGCGCCGCTCACTTGGGTGTTCGGCGAGATTGTCGCGAAAAGCGCGTTTCAGCAGCACGCCGACGTCATCACGCCGCGGATTATCGGCTTAATCAGGCTTGCCTCGCTGGTCTTCTACCCGCTTCTCGCGGTGTTCGCCTTCCTGGCCCGGTTACTGGCCAAGGTCTCCGGCAAGGAGATCTCGAATCCATTCACCATCCGCGAGGAGATCGCGGCGCTCATGCAGATGACGGCCATAGAGGGCGACATCGAGCCGGAAGAGCAGAGCATGATCCGCCGCGTGTTCGATTTTCACGACACATCTGTCGCTGAGGTGATGGTGCCGTTGATCGACATGATCGGCGTGCCGAACACCGCGACCTGCGGCGAAGCGGCAAGTGTCGCGGCGAAGCATGCGCACCGCCGTCTTATCGTGTACCGGGATCGCGTAGACAACATCATGGGCGTGCTGGATTCGCTCGACCTGCTCGGCAAGGACACCGAGCAGCTGATTGCCACCTATGTAACGCCGGCCTGGTTCGTCCCGGAATCGCAGAACATCGAGGAGCTACTGGTTACGTTGCGAAACTCGGCATTGCAGATGGCGGTGGTGGTCGACGAATACGGCGGTGCCGAGGGCATGGTCACGATCGAGGACCTGC
>JAJFGM010000541.1 GCA_021776145.1 Kiloniellaceae bacterium
CGCTCATACAGGGTCCTGCGGTCGCGCGAGGGTGCCCGGACCTAGCAGGCCTTGCGATAGACGTCCGGTTTCTCGGCAAACCTAAATCCCTCTATAGGACATCCAGGTTCGGCCACTAAGAACCATCGCGCAGAGACTCTACAAAGTCGCGTAGACCGACGCGCCGCTCCCGCCGCAAGCGTTCGGCGGTCAGGATCGATGCCATCGCCTGGAGCGTGGTGTCGATGTCATGGTTGATCAGGACATAATCGTACTCAGCCCAGTGGCTCATTTCGTCGGCGGCCTTGGCCATACGCCGTTGAACCACCTCCTCACTGTCCTGCGCCCGTGCCCGCAACCGGCGTTCGAGTTCCGTTGTTGAGGGCGGCAGAATGAAAACCCGCACCAGGTCCTGTGGCATCTTCTCGGCAAGCTGCTGGGTGCCCTGCCAATCGATGTCGAAGAGTATGTCGCGCCCGGCGCTTAGGGCCTCTTCAACCGGCGCACGCGGCGTCCCGTAGTCGTTGCCGAAGACTGACGCGTATTCGAGGAGTTCGCGGGCCGCCACCATTTTGGCAAAGCGCTCGTTGGAAACAAAATGATAATCCCGACCGTCTACTTCGCCGGGGCGCGGTGGCCGCGTCGTCGCGGAGATCGACAGGGACAGGGATTTGTAGCGCGTCAAAAGCGCCCGCGACACTGTCGTCTTGCCGGCACCAGATGGCGACGACAGGACCAGCATAAGGCCGCGGCGCTGAATGTCCCGGGACGGCATGACGAAATCCGCTACTCGATATTCTGAACTTGTTCGCGAAGCTGTTCGACCGCCGACTTCAGGTCAAGCCCGATTCGCGTCAAAGCCACTTCAGCGGCCTTGGAACACAGCGTGTTGGCCTCGCGATTGAATTCCTGACAGAGAAAATCGAGCTTGCGCCCGACGGCGCCGCCTTGCGAAAGCAGTTCGCGGGCCGCCTCGATATGAGCCCGCAGACGGTCCAGTTCCTCGCGCACATCCGCCTTCGAGATCAGAAGCGCTATTTCCTGCGCCAAACGGTCTTCCGGGAGTGGCGGCAGATTTTGCAGAATATCCGTGATCTGTGCCTCGACACGCTGGCGCAGACGAACGGGTTGTGTCGCCGCCGACGCCGCCGCGCTCTCGACAAGCGCCTCGATGGCCTCGAGATGACCGCGCGCCATCTCGGCAAGCCGCGCGCCTTCAGCGCCGCGCATATCTACCAGGGCGTGAAGGGCGAGCTCGAAATCAGCCTGTATCGCCCGCTGCCGCGCATCGACGACTTCCTCCGGTTCTTCTTCCTCGACGACATCCATAATGCCGCGCAGGGCCAGCAGTCCATCAAGGCTCGGCGGCTGCGCCTCGACCTTGTCACGCAGCTCGGCAATCGTCTGAAGGACCTGTTCAAGCAAATCGCGATTGAGCTGCAGGCTCATCGGCGCCGCCAGTCGGTTTACGTTCAAGCCGACCTGCAGATTGCCGCGTTTGCACTTCGTCGAGACCGAAGCTCGGGCGGCCATTTCCGAAGCTTCGTAGCCGGAGGGTACACGGCAGCGCAGATCGAGGCTGCGACCATTGACCGATTTGATTTCCCAAGCCCAGGTTGTGGTACCGTCGCCCCCTTCCTGGCGGGCAAAACCGGTCATGCTGGCAACGGCATTCTGTGGATCGCTCAACTCTGCCCTCCAGTCATGACGGCTCGCAATTTCTTGGGATCGAGTGCCGCGCCTTTATATACTTGGGGTCAGACAGCAACAAGCGACTAGGGCAATATCCGAACAGGTTGCAAATTGCTCTACACTTAACGAGTTAGAACGCGATTGAAACGGGTCCCATGGTCGAGCCAAAATCCTTGCTTATTACCGGGGCTTCCAGTGGCATCGGCGCGGCCCTCGCCGAGACCTATGCCGCGCCGGGTGTGAAGCTGGCATTATGCGGACGCAACGCCGAGCGCCTGAATGCCGTTGTGGCACTGTGCCAGGGCAAGGGTGCGTTCGTCGAGGGCCGCCTTGTCGACGTCACGCGGCGCGGCGAAGTGGCCGACTGGATTCAAGCCGTCGATGACAGGGCACCACTTGACCTCGTCATTGCCAATGCCGGAGTGTCGGCTGGGACCGGCAAGGGGGGCGAAACCCCCGAACAAGCCCGCCACATCCTTGCCGTCAACATCGACGGCGTTACCAACACCTTGCTACCGGCCGCGCAACTGATGACACAACGTGGGCGCGGTCAGCTCGCCATCATGTCATCGCTGGCCGCCTTTTGCGGCTTTCCCGGAGCCCCGGCATACTGTGCATCGAAAGCTGCCGTCCGGGTCTGGGGCGAATCGCTGCGCGGCAGTCTGGCAGGACAAGGCGTTGCGGTCTCCGTCATTTGCCCCGGATTCGTCCGCAGCCGCATGACGGCCGTGAATGACTTCGCCATGCCGCTATTGATGCCTGCAGACAGGGCGGCGGCGATCATCCGTCGCGGTCTGGCGCGGGACAAACCGCGCATCGCTTTTCCCCTGCGCCTTTATCTGTCGGTTCGTTTCCTCGCCGCATTACCGCAAGCCCTTTCCGGGCCGCTCCTGCGGAAACTGCCGGAAAAGTCCTGAACCGGTGCCGAAACCCGCCTTCTTGTGGCCCCGATTCAATCACTCCGCGGCGCGGTTTTTTTGAATCTTGCGCCATTTCGCGACGTTATTGTTGTGTTCACGCAGGGTCTTGGCAAAGGCATGCCCACCGCTGCCGTCAGCGACAAAATAGAGAAAATCGGTTTGCGCCGGATTGAGCACGGCCTTGATGGCGGCGCGCCCGGGGTTGGCGATGGGACCCGGGGGCAATCCCTTGATCACATAAGTATTATAAGGTGTCGCAATCTTGAGATCGCCGCGCGTGAGCTTGCGCCCCAAGGGTGCCGTGCCCATCGTAATGCCGTAAACGACCGTCGGATCCGACTGCAGCCGCATTCCCTTGCGCAGGCGATTAAGAAAAACGCCGGCGACCAAGGGTCGTTCGCTCGCGATGGCGGTCTCTTTTTCGACGATCGATGCCAATATTACCGCTTCGGCGGGGGTGGAAATGGGCAGTCCTTCGACTCGCTGCGGAAAGAATTCCTCCAGTGCCGAGTTCATCGCCTGTTGCATGCGCTGCTGCAGTTTCGCTGCCGATTCGTCCCGTGCGAAGTGGTAGGTCTCGGGCAGCAATGTACCCTCCAACGCGGCACTGTCGGGTACGCCCCGCAGAGCCTCGGTAGCGGCGATCAGCTCATAGACCTCCCTGCTGGTCATGCCTTCGGGGACGGTCAGACGATGCACCACCGTCTTGCCCTCAACCAAAAGCTTGGCGGCGTCATGCATCGAGATAGCCGCGGGAAAGAGGAACTCGCCAGCCTTCAAATGGCGCGCCGCCTCGACGAGGCGCACGCCCAGCTTGAAGACCAGGGGCTGGTCGATAACTCCCGCCGATTTGAGGTGCTTTGCTATGATATCGAGACCGGCACCCTGCGGAACAATGACGATCTTGTCCGTCGCCAACGGACCTGGGCGTTCGAAATGTGCGGTAACATAGAAGTAGGCGCCGGCCGCAAAGGCGCCTGCGAGGACAAGGAGGAGCAGGAGAAAACCGCCCAGCCTGCGCACGCGGGCCTCCCGAAACTAACTGTAGTCGGCGAGGATCAAGCTGGCGTTCGTCCCGCCGAAACCGAACGAATTTGAGAGGACGGCGCGCACCTTGCGCTCCTTGGCCTGCAGCGGCACCAGATCGATATCGCGACACCCTTCGGAACAATCGTGAAGATTCAGCGTCGGTGGCACGACGTTGTTACGAATCGCCATGATCGAGAAGATGGCCTCAACGGCACCGGCGGCGCCAAGCAGGTGCCCGATCGCCGACTTCGTCGACGACATGCTGAGCTTTTCCGCCGCCGGGCCGAAAAGGCGTTTTACCGCGTTCAATTCGATCTCGTCACCGAGCGGCGTCGAAGTGCCGTGTGCGTTGATGTAATCTATATCCTCAGGGTTCAGTTCAGCGCGTTTCAGCGCCGCTTTCATAGCGCGGAACCCACCGTTGCCGTCAGGCGGCGGCGCCGTAATATGATGCGCATCGCCCGACATGCCATACCCGATGACTTCGGCGTAGATCGTCGCGCCGCGCCGCTTGGCGTGCTCCAACTCCTCAAGAACGACACACCCGGCCCCTTCGCCCATGACGAATCCGTCGCGCCCCTTGTCCCAGGGACGCGAGGCTTCCGTCGGGCGGTCGTTGAAGCCCGTCGAAAGTGCGCGCGCGGCGGCAAAGCCGGCAAGGCCCAGGCGACAAACCGCGGCCTCGGCGCCTCCGGCGACCATGACGTTGGCGTCGCCAAGCGAAATCAAACGCGAGGCATCGCCGATGGCGTGAGCGCCGGTCGAGCAGGCCGTCACGACAGCATGGTTGGGGCCCTTGAAGCCATTGCGAATCGACACATGTCCGGAAGCGAGATTGATCAGTGCCGCAGGAATAAAAAACGGCGAAACGCGGCGCGGGCCCTTGTCGTTCAGTTGGCGCTCGCCTTGGGCGATCCACTGAATGCCGCCAATGCCGGAGCCGATCATAACGCCGGTGGACCACTGGTCTTCCTCGTCTTCGGCTTTCCAGCCGGAATCCTCGATCGCTTCTGTCGCGGCGGCGATTGCATAGACGATGAAATCGTCCATTTTGCGCTGATCCTTGGGCGCGACAAAATGGTCCGGATCGTAGTTGCCATCGGCAACGGCACCCAAGGGAACCTGACCGGCAATTTTCGACGGCAAGTCGGACACATCGAAGCGTTCGATCACGCTGATGCCAGACTGGGACTCGATCAAACGATCCCAGACGTGCTTGACGCCGCAACCAAGCGGTGTGACGAGCCCAAGCCCGGTGACGACAACACGTCTCATGGCGCCAAACACAATCTAGTTGTTCGCACGACTATGGGTAAGCAGGGCTCCGAGGTGCCCTCCCCGCGGCCTGGTCAGGCGTGCTCTCGAATGAAATCGATCGCATCCTTGACGGTTACAATCTTCTCGGCCGCATCGTCCGGAATTTCGCACCCGAATTCTTCTTCGAACGCCATAACGAGTTCGACCGTATCAAGGCTGTCAGCCCCC
>JAJFGM010000542.1 GCA_021776145.1 Kiloniellaceae bacterium
TTTCATCGGTCGCGACACCCGGCAGCGGTGTCGATTCCGAACCCGTGGCAATGAGGATCTTTTGTGTCTTCAAGGTCTGCGTGCCGCCGTCATCGGAGGCCACCGCGACCTCGCCGGCCTTGGGGATCGAGCCCCAGCCCTTGATGTAGTCGACCTTGTTCTTCTTCAAGAGGAACTCGATGCCGCCGGTGAGGTCCGAGACGATCTTGTTCTTGCGCCCCATCATGGTCGCCAGGTCGAGCTCGACCTTGGGCAGCACGACGCCGTGGTCCTTCATGTGGTCGCGCGCCTCGGCGAACAATTCCGACGAATGCAGCAGCGCCTTGGAGGGAATACAACCGACGTTGAGGCAGGTGCCGCCGAGGCTGCCGCGGCCCTCGACGCAGGCCGTCGTCATTCCGAGTTGCGCGGCACGGATCGCCGCAACGTATCCGCCGGGGCCGCCGCCGATTATCACCAGATCGTAAACTTTGTCCGCCATTGCTCGCTTCCCCTTGCTCGTTTTACCCGGTCGCCCAATCGGCCCGTGTCGCAACTGCGGCCGAGCGACAGGTCGGTCGCTTTGTCAGGAACGACATAACAGCGGCCGCTCAGACATCCTCGTCGTCTTCGCCGCGTCCCGGCAGCACCACCAGAAAGCCGCTGCCGGCGTCGCCCGCCAAAGGCGTGCAGCGCATCACCAGTTCGCGCTTCATCAAGCCGAGCAGGTGCCGCCCGACGGGCTGAAACAGGGTTTCGCCACTACGCGCGGTCGCGGGGTCGAGGCGGACGCGCACCTGCCGTTCGGCCTCGCGGAACCGCTGGCGTTCGATCATTTGGTCGATGGAGGCCAGGGCATGCGCGAGGTCGAGGCCGCTGAGGTCGATTTCATACTCGGCATCGGCGCCCCGTTCGAGCAGCCGCAAGGCTTTGTGTACGTCACGCGCCGATGTCTCTTGCTCGTCGTCCATCGCCGGTTCGAGCCCCTTCAGGCCTGCTGTCTCAAAGGTCGAGAAGCAGGCGCTGCGGATCCTCGATGTTCTCCTTGACACGGACCAGAAAGGTCACGGCCTCGCGGCCATCGACGATGCGATGGTCGTAGGACAGGGCCAGATACATCATCGGCCGCACGACGACCTCGCCGGCAACCGCCATCGGCCGTTCCTGGATTTTGTGCAGGCCAAGGATCGCCGACTGCGGCATGTTGATGATCGGCGTCGACAACAGCGACCCGAACACACCGCCATTGGTGATGGTGAAGCTGCCACCGCTCATCTCGTCCATGCTGATCTTGCCGTCGCGGCCGCGCCCCGCCAGATCCCCCAGGCTGCTTTCGATCTCGGCAAAGGACTTCTTGTCGCAATCGCGGACCACCGGCACCATCAGGCCGTTCGGGGTCGAGACCGCCATGCCGATGTCGAAGAACTTGTTGTAGACGATCTCGTCGCCATCGATGCGGGCATTGACGGCCGGGACCTCGCCCAGGGCGGCGACGACCGCCTTGGTGAAGAACGAGGAATAGCCCAGGCGCACGCCGTGTTTCTTTTCAAAGCCCTCGCGATACTGCGCCCGCAGGGCCATCACCGCGCTCATGTCACACTCGTTGAAGGTGGTGAGCATGGCGGCGGTGTTCTGCGCCTCTTTCAAGCGGCGCGCGATGGTCTGGCGCAGCTTGGTCATTTTCACCCGCTCCTCGCGCGGCGCCGCCTCGGCGGCGGGCGCCGGGGTTGCGACGGCGGCGGCGGACGGCACAGCCGTGCTGCCGGAAGGCGCGGGCGCCGTGATCGGCTTGACCTTGCCGTCGATGAAATCGAGGATGTCGCCCTTGCTCAGACGGCCGCCCGGGCCGGTCGCCGGAATGATCGCGGGATCGAGGCCCTTATCGGCGATCATCTTGCGCACCGCCGGCCCAAGGTGCTCAACCGCGGACTGTTGCAGGAAGGCGACCAGGTCAGCCTTGGTGATGCGGCCTTCGGTGCGTGGCACGGCGCCCGGCGACAAGCTGGCCGCAGCCGAAGCGGCGGGTGCTGGCGCGGCCATTGCGGGCGCAGCCGTTGCGGAAGCCGCCGCGGGTGTCGCCGCAGGGGCTGAAGCAGGGGCTGAAGCAGGCGCCGCTGTGGGTGCCTCGGCCGGTCCGGCCGCGGCTGCCCCGACCATAAGCACGCCGAGGATCGCGCCGACCTCCACCGCCGCACCCTCTTCGGCCTGGATGGCGCCGAGCACACCGGCGGCCGGGGCGTTGACCTCCAGGGTCACCTTGTCGGTTTCCAGCTCGACCACGGCCTCGTCGGCCGCGACCGCGTCGCCGGGCGCCTTCAGCCACTTGGCGACCGTCGCCTCGCTGACCGATTCGCCGAGCACCGGCACCAGGATGTCCTGCGGCGTGCCGCCACTATCGCCATTGGCCGGGGCGGGTGTCGGGGGGGCGGGTGTCGGGGGAGCGGGTGTCGGGGGAGCGGGTGTCGGGGATGCTGCTGGCACTTCTGCCGCGGGCGGCTTTTTCTCGGTCGCGGCCGGCGCGGCTGCAGGCGGCGTGGCGGTCGCTTGGCCCGCCTCGCCGATACGGCCGAGGAGGGCACCCGCCTCGACGTTGTCGCCCTCGGCTACCAGCATTTCGCTCAAGATCCCGGCCTGCGGCGCATTGACCTCCAACGTCACCTTGTCGGTTTCCAATTCGATCAGGGGCTCGTCGGCGGCGACACTGTCGCCGGCCTTTTTCAGCCATTGCGACACGGTCGCTTCGCTTACGGATTCGCCCAGGGCGGGCACCACGATGTCGGTTGCCATACTCGTCCTATCTCGTTCCTTGCCGGACCCAGAGCCTGATCGTTCGATCTTGAATCAAATATGGATTGTGATTCAGTCTCTTACTCAATCGCACCCTCGCTGTTCTATATCTTCCGGCCTTCGGCCGCCGCTTGTTGCGCCTTGCGGGTCTCGATGCGGGTCATTGCCTTCTTGCCGAGCGTCAGGGCGTCTTCGATCAACGCCGCCTGTTCCATCTGATGGCGTTTCAGGGAGCCGGTCGCGGGCGAGCCGGCGGAGGGCCGCCCGGCATAGCGCGGCCGTGAGTTCTTGAAGCCGACCTCGGCCGCCACCTCTTCGATGAAAGTCGAGGCGAAGGACCAGGCGCCCATGTTGCGCGCCTCTTCCTGGCACCAGACGATATCGCAGTGCTTGTATTCTTCCAGCTCTGTTGCCAAGGCATCGAAGGGGAAGGGGTAGATCTGCTCAAGTCGCAGGAAGTGGATATCCTTGATGCCGCGTTTTTCGCGTTCGTCCAAGAGGTCGTAGTAGATCTTGCCGGAACAGAGCACGACCTGCTTGGCATCCTTCTTGTCGCTCGGCACCTCGTCGCAATACATCACCCGGTGGAAGGTGCTGCCGGGACCGAAGGCGTCCAGTTTTGAAACGCAGCGCTTGTGGCGCAGCAGCGATTTCGGCGTCATCAGCACCAGGGGCTTGCGAAACTCGCGGTGCAGTTGTCGGCGCAGGATGTGGTAGTAGTTTGCTGGCGTCGTGCAATTGGCGACCTGGATGTTGTCTTCGCCGCAGAGCTGCAGGAAACGCTCGAGGCGCGCCGACGAGTGCTCCGGTCCCTGGCCTTCATAACCATGCGGCAGCAGCATCACCACGCCCGACATGCGCAGCCATTTCGACTCGCCCGAGGCGATGAACTGGTCGATGATGATCTGCGCGCCA
>JAJFGM010000543.1 GCA_021776145.1 Kiloniellaceae bacterium
TTGAACCGCACCACCCGGCGCATGAGCCTGACCGAGGCGGGTGGCGCCTATCTGGCGCGCAGCGCATCGATCCTGGCGGACGTCGAGGAGTTGCAGAGCGCCACTCAAAGCCTGCACCAGACCCCACGTGGGCTCTTATGCGTCACCGCGCCGGTGGTCTTCGGCCACAGCTGTCTGGTGCCCCTGGTGCCACGATTTCTCGATGCCTATCCCGACCTCAGCCTGGAGCTGGAACTGACCAACCGCTTTGTCGACCTGGTCGAGGAGGGCTACGACCTGGCGCTGCGAATTGGCAATCTCGCTGACTCCGGCTTGATCCGACGCAAGCTCTCGACCACGCAAATTTGTCTCTGCGCTACGCCCGGCTATGTCGCGCGTTGCGGCCTGCCGACGACGCTGGACGACTTGGCCGCGCAGGGTTGCATCGTCTATTCCGGCGTTCGCAGTGGCAACCGCTGGTCTTTCGCCTCGGCGGCGGGCGAGGCCACGATCGAGGTCAGCGGCCGCTTTCGCGTGAACAGCGTGCAGGCCGCCGCGCTTGCCGTCCGCGACGGCATCGGTATCGGCTTATTGCCGTGTTTCATGGTCGAAGAGGATCTTGCCGCCGGCCGCCTGCTCAACCTGCTACCCGATTTCGAACCCAAGCCCGACGAGGTCCACGCGGTCTATCCGCACAAACATCACCTCTCGGCAAAGGTGCGGGTCTTCATCGATTATCTGAGCCGGGAACTGACTGAGTAGCGACGGCTGTGCTGTATGGTCGGCGGGCAAGATTCGGATGGCCAGGGCGAAGTGGATGTGTTTTGATACGGCAATGGAACATACAGAGAACATCTAAGCAGAGGTCCCGATATGAAGGATGAGCTTTTGAACGTCTCCGGCGGCTGCAATTGCGGCGCCGTCCGCTATCAGGCCCGTGACGTCAGGCCCGAGGTCACCGAGTGCCATTGTTCGCAGTGCCGCAAGCTGACCGGGCACCGCTTCGCCACCACCGGAACGCGGACCAGCAAGATCGATATCGAGGGCGACGAAAGCATCACCTGGTACCGCGCCTCGCCGGTGGCCGAACGCGGCTTTTGCAAAGTCTGCGGCTCGACCCTCTTTTGGAAGATGTCGGACCTGGACCACTGCGCCATCCTCGCCGGCTCGGTCGACTCGCCGAGTGGTCTCAAGATGAGCAAGCACATCTATGTCGAAAGCAAGGGCGACTACTACGACATCACCGATGGCCTGCCACAGTATGAAGGCAACGAGAAACTGGTGACCTAAGCTTCGTCTTTGTTTGGCGCGTCTCTGTTCGGCATTCGGCCAAACCGAGCCGCCCGGGCGTCGCCCGTTTCGCCCTGGTAGAACCAATCCTCGGGGTAGGGGTACCACCATTCCTGGATCCGCGGGTCGTGATCGATGATGACCATTTTCGACTGGCGGAAGGCCTCCAGGCCCTGACGTCCGAGTTCGCGGCCGACACCCGAGTTTTTCCAGCCGCCGAAGGGCAGGGCGTCGTTGTCGATCAGCGGGTTGTTGACCCAGACCATGCCGGCCTGCAGCGTCTCCGCCGCCTGCATGGCCTCCTTCAGGTCCGTGGTGAAGACACAGGCGCCGAGGCCGAAAGGACTGTCGTTGGCCAGGGCCAGGCCTTCTTCGAAACTCTCGACGCGGCAGATGGCTGCGACGGGGCCGAAGATCTCCTCTTGCAGGATCGCCATCCCCGGCGTCACGCCGGTGAGGATGGTGGGCTCGTAGAACCAGCCGGTGTTGTGGTCTGGCGGGACGCGGCCGCCGCAGACGACGCGGGCGCCGGCGCCGACGGCGTCGTCGACCAGACGCATGACCTTGTCGCGCGCCGCCTCGCTGGCCAGCGGGCCGATCTCGGACCGGCCGAAGCCGTCGCCGACCCGCAAGCCTTCGGCCATGGCAGCGAAGCCCTCGACAAATTTGTCATGGACCGCCGCGTGCACGTAAAAACGCTCTGAAGAGACACAGATTTGGCCCGAGAGGTGGAAGGCCGAGGTCACCGATCCGGCAATCGCGACCTCGAGCGGCACCTTGTCCGAGATCACCATGGGGTCGCTGCCGCCGGCCTCGATGACACAGGGTTTGAAGCGCTCGGCGCAGGCGACGTTGACGCGACGCCCGGCGGCGACGCTGCCGGTGAAGGCAACCACGTGGGTGTCGCGCGAGGCGATGAGCTGCTGCGCCACCGGGCCGCCGCCGGTGACGCAGGCGATCAGGTCGCGCGGCATCGACGCCTGAAAATGCTCCATGAATTTCAGCGTGCAAAGGCTCGTCGTCTCGGCCGGTTTGACGATGCAGGCGTTGCCGGCGGCCAGCGACGCGGCCAGGGTCCAACAGAGAATGATGATCGGGAAGTTGTAGGGCACGATGTGCAGCGACACGCCATAAGGTTCGTAACGCGCGAATTGAAACGAGCCGGCCTGCGTTGTGCCGGCGATATGACCGGCCTCGTCGCGCGCCATCTCGGCATAGTAGCGAAAGATCGGGGCGACGTTCTGCAGTTCGCCGATCGCCTCAGGATAGGGTTTACCCATCTCCAGCGTCATCAGCCGCGCAACCTCTTCGAAACGGCTGGTCTCGATGGAGTCCGCCAGTCGGTGCAGGAGCGTGGCACGGGCTTTTGGTGCCGTTGCCGCCCAATTCTTCTGCGCCCGCGCGGCGGCGGCCGCGGTCTCCACCAGGACCGCCGCCGGCGTCACCGCCAAGCGGCCCACGACCTCGAGGGTTGAGGGGTTGATGACCTCCTGCTGCTTGGCCCCGGCTGGGGTTTCGAAGTCATTGCCACGAAAGATCTGCGCGGCAAAGGGATCGAAGGTGGACATTGTCTTGCCTTTCACGCGATTCTGAGGCCGCACCTCAGCGGATCATGTAGACCTTGCGGACCGTTTCCTGGACGCGGCAGGTGCCCTTCCAGTCGGCCGGGAAGAAGGCGACGGTGTCGGGCTCGACCTCGATCACCTCGCCGGACTCGTGGGTATAGGTGCAGCGCCCGGCGAGGAAGTGGCAGAACTCGTCACGCGTGACGTGGCAGTCCCAAAAACCCGGCGTGCAAACCCAGATGCCGCATTCCGATTGGCCGTCCGGCCCCTTGTGCAGCAGCTTGCCGGAGGTCATGGAGCGGCCCTCGATCATCGTTGGGACCGGCCCCCAATCGACCAGCTCATCGACCGATTTCGGGTCGCGCAGGCTTGGTGCGGAATTTGCCATTCAGCCCTGCGCCTTCAGCAGCTGGTCGAGCAGCCGGGCGGCTTTCTGCGGCCCGTTCTGCCTCTGCATATGGCTGCTGGTCGACGCCAGCTTGGCCTTCATCGCCTGGTCGGTCAGCAGGGTCTCGAGGCTGGCGGCGAGATCGGCGTCGCTCCAGTCGTAGCGGTGCATCTTCAGCCCGTGACCGGTCTCCTGCACGCGTGTGGCGTTGTCATGGCCGTCCCAGACATAGGGCATGATGATCGCCGGCTTGCCGAAGTAGAGGCACTCGGTGAAGCTGTTGTTGCCGCCGTGATGGATCACCGCGTCGACCTGCGGGATGACCGAGGGTTGCGGATACCAGGAGGCCAGGTGCACGTTGGGCGGCGGCGTCTCGTAGTCGTCGGCATAGTCGCCGACGTTGACCAGCGCCCGGTAAGGCAAATCGGCAACGACGCCGATGATGCGCTTCAAGAGTTCCGTATCGCCGGCACCAAGGCTGCCAAAGCTGACGTAGAGCAGCGGTTTGTCGTCGTGGGCCGCGAAACTCGGCACCTCGTAGGCCTCTTCCTTGCGCACGCAGCCCTCGAGGTACTGGAAACGCTTGGGATCGAGGGCATTGCGGCGTTTGAACTTGGCGGATTCCGGATAGAGCAGCAGGTTCAGGTAGGGCGAGGCCTCGAAGAACTCACCCAGGGGATAGGGGGCCTCGCCGCAGCTTGCGAGAAATTCGTTGAAGAGGTCGTGGGTCGGCTTGACGACCTCGTTGAAGCGCGTCTCGAAGGCCGCGAAACAGGCCTTGTCGTTTTCACCGCAGCCCGACAGGTGCGGGGGAATATCGGGATCGGGGATCTCGTTCTCGCTGCAGGAGATGATGCGCACCCAGGGCACGCCGTACTGCTTGGTGGCGGGGAAAAGCACGACGTTGTCGATGCAGATCAGGTCGGGCTTGATGCGGTCGAGAATGCCCGGCAGTTCCTTTTGCGCCCAGATCGAGGTGTCGACGATGGCTTCCCAGCATTCCTTGACGTAGTTGTCGATCTGGTCGTAGGGCGACTTGCGAAAGTTCGGGATGTGGCCGTTGATGAAATCCGACCAGTACTTGGCCATTTCCTCGGCCGGCATCGGCTCGGACATGTTGACCAGGTATTCCTCGAAGCCGTAGCCCTTGAAAACGCCGCCGAAGCCGGGATCGCAAATAAAGACCGGGTTGTGGCCGAGATCGCGGCAGGCCTGCGCGATGCCGACGGAATTGAGCGCCGGTCCAAAGGCGCCTTCGGGAAAGAATGCGATGGTTTTCGACTCGCTCATGAGTTTTGGCCTCCATGATTTTCGGTTTGGTCGGTGTTGCGGGTTGTCGTGTTCGTCTTCGATCAGGCCTCCAGAATGCGTGAATGCAAAGCCGACCAGCTCAAGACGACGCGGGCGCCCGGTGTCAGGGCCTCGGGGGCGAGCCCGCTTGGATCGGGGCTGCTGGACAGGCGCAGCGTGACCGGCGTGGCGCGGCCGGACACGGCGATGTGCAAGTTGAGATCCTGGCCGTGGTAGGCGACCTCGCGGATTTCGCCGTTCAGGTTGTTTTCCATCTGCCGGCGCGGGTCCGACCCCAGGGCCAGCCGCTCTGGCCGCACGGCGAGCGTGGCGCGGGAACCGGGGGCCAGTCCCGCCGGAAGGTCGCCGCGCAGCAGTCCCAAACCTTCGACCTCGACGCCCTGCGCGGCGGCGTGTCCCTCGAAGAAATTCATGCTGCCGATGAAACCGGCGACAAAGCGGGTGCGTGGGTGTTCGTATAGGCCGCGCGGAGAATCGATCTGTGCCAGACGGCCGCCGTCGAGCAGCGCGATGCGGTCGGCCATGACCAGGGCTTCCTCCTGGTCGTGGGTGACGACGACAAAGGTGATGCCGATTTCGTGCTGCAGGCGTTTCAATTCCAACTGCATCTGTTCGCGCAGTTTCCGGTCGAGCGCGCCGAGCGGTTCGTCGAGCAGCAGCACGCGCGGGCGCTTGACCAGGGCGCGGGCCAGGGCGACACGCTGGCGTTGGCCGCCGGAAAGCTGGTGCGGCCGGCGCCGGCGCAGCTCGCCGAGCTGTGCCATTTCCAATACCTCGCCGACGCGCCGCGCGATCTCCGGCTTCGGCAGGCGCTCCATCTCCAGGCCGTAGGCGACGTTGCCCTCGACACTCATGTGGGGAAACAGCGCATAGGACTGGAACATCAGGTTGACCGGCCGGCGGTTCGGCTTGATCGGCGTCAGGTCTTCGCCGTCGAGCAGGATTTGACCGGCGTCGGGGCTCTCGAATCCGGCGATCAGGCGCAGAAGCGTGGTCTTGCCGCAGCCGCTCGGTCCGAGAAGCGCGAAGAACTCGTTTTCGTAGAGGTCGAGCGACACCGCGTCGACGGCGGTGATGGCGCCGAAGCGTTTGCTCAGGCCTTGCAGGCGGATGACGGTCGCCGAGTTACCGCCAGCAACCTTGCCGGTCTCGCTCATCCGGTCACCGCCTCGCGCTGGGCGCGTTGGGCGAGGAACACCAGCGTGAAGCTCAGCAGCATGACAATCGTCGCCATGGCGTTGATCTCGGGGGTCACGCCGAAGCGGATCATCGAATAGATCTGCATCGGCAGCGTTGTCGAGCTTTGCCCGGCACCGGCGGTGAAGAAGGCGATGATGAACTCGTCGACGGAGAGGGTAAAGGCGAGCAGGGCGCCGGCCAGAACCCCGGGAAAGATGGCCGGCAGGGTGACGCGGCGAAAGGTCGTGATCTCGCCGGCGCCGAGGTCGATGGAGGCCTCGACGATCGACCAGTCGAAGTGGCGCAGCCGAGTGCGCACCACGGCGCAGACGAAGGCGATGTTGAAGACGGCGTGGCTGAGGATGATCGAGTGCAGCCCGAGGGTGAACTGCAGCAAGGTGAAAAACGAGAGCAGCGCGATGGCCAGAACGATATCGGGAATGATCATCGGCGCGAAGAGCAGGGCATCGAGAAGGCCGCTGCGCCGCCGCCGTTCGACGCCGAGGGCCAGCAGCGTGCCAAGCGTCGTGGCGATGGCGGTGGAGAGCGTCGCGACGATGAGAGTGTTGAGCGCCGCTTTGAGAATGGGCCCGCTCTCGGCCAACGCGCCATACCAGCGCAGTGAAAAGCCGGTCCAGGCCGTCGGCATGCCGGCATTGTTGAAGCTGAGCACCATGAGCACGGCGATCGGCAGATAGAGGAACAGATAGACCAGGCGCAGATGCGCGCCGAGCAGCAGTCCCGCCGGGTCGCGGCGACCGCTAGGCATGCGCGCCTCCGGTCCGCGGCCCGGCTTCGCCCAGCTTGGCGGCCTCCTCGGCCTTCTCGCCCTGGGCGCGGTTGACCAGGGTCGCCTGGGCCAACAGCAAAAGCATCATGATCGCGATGAGGATGAACGAGAGGCTGGCGCCGAAGGGCCAGTCGCGGGCGGAAAGAAACTGATCGTAAATCAGGTTGCCGACCATCAGCAGGCGGCCGCCGCCAAGCAAGTCGGGAGTGATGAAGTTGCCGACCGACAGCACGAAGACAAAGACCGCTCCGGCGGCCACGCCAGGCAGGGTCAGGGGCAGGGTGACGCGCCAGAAGGTGCGCGCCGGCGTCCCACCAAGGTCGAAGGACGCCTCCAGGACTTCCGGGTTGAGGCGGCTCAGCGAGGCGTAGATGGCGAGCACGACGAACGGCAGGTAGTTGTAAACCAGCCCGACAATGATGGCGAATTCGTTGTAGAGCAGCGGCAGCGGTTCGCCGATCAGGCCGACTTCGCCTAGGGCGCGATTGATCAGGCCCTCGCGGTTGAGCAGTACGATCCAGGCGTAGGTGCGGATCAGGTAGTTGCTCCAGAACGGCAGCATGACCAGCACCAGAAGGGCGGTTTGACGCTGCCGTGGTGCCTTGCTGATGGCATAGGCGGCGGGATAGCCGACCAGCAGCGCGATAAGGGTCGTCAGGCCGGCGATGCGTCCGGAGTCGACGAGGATGGTGAGGTAGATGGGCTCGATCGCGCGGGTGAAATTCTCGAAAGTGAAGACGTAGTCGATGCCGCCATAGACGCCGCGCTCGAAAAAGCTGTGCGCGAAGACGATGGCGCAAGGGATCACAAGGAACAGCGCCAGCCATCCGAGGCCTGGCCCGATGAGCACCCAGCTCTTGAGCGATGACTGCATGACGGTTCCAGCCAGAGGTCCCAAAAGAAATGACCGGCGGGGCGCGGAGCCGCGCCCCGCCGGTCAGGTGGGAGATGCTATTTCGAGGCCAGGATCTCGGTGACGGCCTTGGTGTAGGCTTTCTGCGTGGCGCCGAGGTCGCGCAGCTGTTCCTGCTTGAGCATGTCGGCGGGCGCCATGCCGAGGTTGGGGAACTGGGCGATCAGCGCCGGGTCGAGCGCGTCCATGGCCGCCTTGTTGGGAACCTTGTAAAGAATGTTGGAGGCGACCCAGGTGCCGACGTCAACCTTCAGCACATAGTCGATGAACTTGTGGGCGGCATCCTTGTTCTGCGATGCCTTGGTGATCACCATGGTATCGACCCACAGGTCGGTGCCTTCACTGGGGACGACGTACTTGATGTCGGCATTCTCGCCGATGCCGTAGTTGCACCAACCGTCCCAGGCGTGCACCAGCGAGGCCTCGCCGGAAACCAGCTTCGAATAGAAGGTGGTGTCGTCAAAGGCCAGGATGTCCTTCTTGGCGGCGATCAGCACGTCTCTGGCCTGCTTGATCTTCGCGTCGTCTGTCTCGTTGACCGAATAGCCGAGGCTGAGAAAGCCGGCCGCCATCAACCAGCGATCCGTCGATAGCAGCGTGGTTTTGCCTTTCAGCGCGTCGGCCGGCGCCAGCAGGTCTTTCCAGCTGTCCGGGTCGCCCTGGACGAGGTCGCTGCGATAGCACAGGCCCGTGGTGCCCCAAGCATAGGGCATGGAAAAGCTGTTGCCCGGGTCATAGGCCAGCTGCATGGCCTCGGGATAGAGGTTGGCTGTGTTGGGGATTTTTGCCGCCTCGATGCTGGCGGCAAGGCCCAGCTTGTGCAGCGCCTCGGCAAAGGGCGAAGAGACGAAAAGCACGTCATAACCCTTGCCGCCGCCAGCCGTAACCTTGCCCATGATCTCTTCGTTGGTCGCGTGCAGCGCCAGTTCCGCCTCGATGCCGGTTTCCTTGGTGAAGTTCTCGAGTAGATCCGCCGGCATGTAGCCATCCCAGTTCGAGATGACGATCTTCTCGGCGGCCCCGGCCGGTGCCGCCACGAGGCCAAAGGCGAGGCCAACAGCGACCGTGCCGGCCCAAATCGACGTTGCCCAATTTCTTTTCATTATTTCGGTCTCCCCGTTTTGCCTGCCAGTTGTACGACACCCGACGGCGGCCCACTGCTTGTGCAAGGGCTTCTCTGCCATGGGCACATTTACGCAGTCAAAGTCTGCCTCTTGGCATTGACGAGTCCAAGCAAAAATTGTTTTTTTTGCAAAAATTGCGCAAAATAGACAAGCGGTCACCGTTCGACATCGGTGTCTTGCAGGTGATTCGAAGCTGGGATAATCGACGTTCTGGAATAGGTCTCAGGGAGCAGGAATGGCCGCTCGCGGACAGAAATCGCATGGCGTGCTGGCGCGTCACATCGTCGAGCTGCTACGGGAACAGGGCCTGCCCGAGGGCGCTCATGTGCGCGAACAGTGGCTGGCCGACCATTTCAGTATTTCGCGCAGCCCGGTGCGGGCGGCCCTCGGCCTGCTGGCCGATCAGGGCCTTCTCAAGGCCGCGAGCAACCAGGGTTTTTTCCTCTGCCGCTCGACCGACAACCTGGATGCGGGACTCCAGCGCCTGGCACCAAGCGATCAGGAACGGCTGCAGGACGCGATCCTGCGCGACCGCCTCGCGCGGCGTCTTGGCGAGGAAATCACGGTCGGCCAGATCATGCGCCGCTATGCCGCCAAGCGGCCGACGGTGACGGCTGTGCTCAACGCCATGGCCAAGGACCGCCTGGTAGAGAGGGCACCGGGACAGAAGTGGCTCTTCGCCCCGACGCTGGGCTCGCCGGAAGCTTACGAGGAGAGTTACCGGTTCCGCCTTCTGATCGAGCCGGCGGCGCTTTTGGAGCCGGAATTCGAAATAGCGCCACGGCGTTTCGCGCGTCACCGGCGCGAGCTTGAACAGCTGGTTGCCGTCGACATTGCCGATCTCGACGCGCAGCGCATCGCGGACGCCGACGCGGCTTTTCACGAGACGCTCGCCGAATGCTCGGGCAACCGCTACCTGACGGCGGCGGTGCGCCAGCAGAACCAACTGCGGTGCTTGGAAAACCGCGCCTTCTCGGGCAATTTCTTCCGACTGCGCGAATCCTGCCAAGAGCATCTGGCGATCCTCGACGAGATTGAGGCGGGCCGGCTGGCGGCGGCTGCCGAGTTGATGCGCGAGCACATTGCCCGGGCGCAAAGGCTGCGGCCGAGTTTCGCCAATCGTGGCGCGCCGCCGCTGGCACGATTCGCGCAACCGGCGCTTTGACCGCTATGACCGGTGGCATGACGGCTGGCAAACGCATCCTCTTCCTGCCGGAAGCCTCCTTCGGGGCGGCGCTGAATTGCGTCGGCATCGCCCAGTCCCTGCGCGCGCTGGGGCATCACGCACACTTCGTCTGCGATAGCGGTTTCCAGGGGGTCTTCGAGAGTTATGGCTTTCCCGAACACCACGTGCGGATGTCGCCGCGCCTCAGCGCCGAAGCCCTGCAGAAGTTCTGGGACGGTTTCATTGCGCGCCATCTGCCGCACTTCCGCCTCTCGCCGATCGACCAGATCCTGACCTATCAGGTGCCGGCCTGGGAGGCCATCGTCGACAGCGCCATCGCTGCCCAGGACGACTTGGCCAAGGTCTGCGCCGAACTGAGGCCCGATGTGATCTGCCTCGACAACGTGGTCATGTTTCCGGCGATCAAGACGGCGGGCTGTCCCTGGGTGCGCATCGTATCCTGCGCCGAAACCGAGATCCCCGATCCGGCAATTCCTCCCTACACCTCGGGCTGCGCCGCTGGCGATGAGGCCGGCTACGCCGCCTTCCGCGCCGCCTTCGCCGCAGCCATAGCGCCGACCCACGCGCGCTACAACGACTTCCTCGCGAGCGTCGGCCAAGCGCCCTATCCGCTTGTACAGTTTCTCGAGCCCTCGCCCAGCCTCAACCTTCTGCTCTATCCCGAAGCCCTGCGTTACCGGCGCATCCAGCCGCTCGATCCCGGCCGCTTCCAGTATCTCGAGGGCTGTGTGCGCGAAGAGGGACCCTATACGCTCCCCTACTTTCCGCGGCACAACGACGAACCCTTGGTCTATGTCAGCTTCGGTAGCCTCGGCGCTGCCGACGTCGAACTCTTCCGCCGCATGATCGAACTCTTCAGCAGGCTGCCCTACCGTGTTTTGCTCTCTGTCGGTGACCACATGGCCGCCTACGAGGCGGTGCCCGACAACGTGTCGCTGCAACCCTGGTACCCGCAGCCGTCGGTGTTGCCGCAGGTCGATCTCTTCATTCATCACGGCGGCAACAACAGCTTCAATGAGGCGCTTTTTTTCGGCAAACCCTCGCTGATCATGCCCTATTGTTGGGACGGGCATGAAAACGCCCAACGCATCACTGAAACCGACTATGGCGCGCGGCTGCCGCGCTACGAGTGGAGCGACGCCGAAATGACAGAGGCCGTCGCGCGGCTGATCAACGACCCGGACCTGCGGAAGCGCTTGCGGCGGCTCGCCGACCATATGCAGTCCGCCAACGGGCGCGGCAAGGCGGCGCGGTTGATTGCCGGCCTGGCGCGGGCCGCGCCGAATGAACACGCGAAAGGGGCCAGATAAATGAGTGGCCTGATAAATGACTGACATGGGCGAGATGACGGATCCACCCGCGGGCAGCGCGCGGGCGTTCGGAATTTCGCGCACCAAGCTGCAGCACGGCGGGCTTCTCGCCGCCGTGCTGGCGGTGATCGGCCTGGCCGCGCTGGCGGTGTCGGGCGCGTCGCTGCCGGACGGCTGGATGATCGGCCTCGTCAACCTCTGTCTTGCCGCCGGGGTCGGCTTTTTCGTTTGGCGCGCGGCGCGCGACAGGCGGCCGCTGCTGGTGCTCGACGACGACGGCATCTGGTTCCGCGACTGGAAACTGCCGAAGGTCGCCTGGCGGCAGCTGCGCTCGGCCTATGCCCAGGGCGGCCGGCTGCAGCAGGCCGTCTGTCTGGAGGTCGGCGACCCCGAGGCTTTCGCCGCCGGCCTGCCGGACGCGGCGCGCGGCCAGTTGCGCGCCAACAGATCCATTCGCCTGCCTCTCTTGCTGATTCCCAACGGCGTCGTCGAGGCTTCGATGCCGGAGATCCTCGCCCTCGTCCAGGCCCAGGGCATCGCGCCGCCGAGGGGAAGCGAAGACTGACCCATTCGCTGTCGAGCATGTGAATCTCGCCAGCACGTGAAGCAAGTTGACGCAGCCCGTTAAGGGGCTTGCAAGGGCGGTGCGGTGCGCCGCCCCCTGTCTTCGCCGACGACCATCCCTCTTACTGCAACTCGATCAAGAGGTCCTTGGCTTCGACCTGGGCGCCGGCCTTGGCGACGATGCGCGCGACGGTGCCGTCGGCCTCGGCGTGGATTGCCGTTTCCATCTTCATGGCCTCGAGGGTCAGCAGCAGATCGCCGGCCTTGATCGTCTGACCGGCAGCGACGCCGACGGTGCCGACCATGCCGGGCATCGGGGCGGCGATGTGTTTCGCATTACCGATTTCGGCCTTGGGGTGGCGCACGACCTGGTCGGCGACCGAACGGTCCGCAATCTTGACGGTGCGTGGCTGGCCGTTGAGCTCGAAGAAGACCTTGCGGTTGCCCTCGTCGTCGGTTTCGCCGACCGCCAGGCAGCGCAGGTGCAGGCTCTTGCCGGGCTCGAGGTCGATGTCGGCTTCTTCGCCGGCCTTCATGCCGTAGAAGTAGATCGGCGTCGGTAGCACGCCGAGGGGGCCGTACTCGCGTCGCTGCGCCGCGTAGTCGCAAAAGACCTTGGGGTACATCAGATAGGAGTGCAGCTCGTCGTCGCTGAGGTGGCGCCCGATCCGGGCTTCCGCCTCGGCGCGACTGGCCGTGAAATCCGTTGGCGGCAACCGCGCGCCGGGGCGATGGCTGATCGCCGTGCCGCCCTTCAGCACCTTCTTCTGCAAGGCCTCGGGGAAGCCGTTCGGCGGCTGCCCCAACTCGCCCTTGAAGAAGCTGACGACGGAGTCCGGAAAGGAGATATCGCGGGCCGGGTCCTCGACTTCGGCACGGCTCAGCCCGGCCGCGACCATCGACAGGGCCATGTCGCCGACCATCTTCGACGACGGCGTCACCTTGACGATATCGCCAAACATGGCGTTGACCTCGGCATAGGCCTTGGCGACCTCGTGCCAGCGCTCGGCCAGGCCCATGGCGCGGGCCTGTTCCTTGAGGTTGGTGAACTGGCCGCCCGGCATTTCATGCAGATAGACCTCGGACGCGCCGGCCTTCATATCGGGCTCGAAGGCCGCATAGCGGCCGCGGGCGGCTTCCCAATAATCGGAAAACTCGCGAATCGTCGCCGGATCCAGGCCGGTCTCGCGGTCGGTGAAACGCAAGG
>JAJFGM010000544.1 GCA_021776145.1 Kiloniellaceae bacterium
TTGCAGACCAGGACCAGCGCCCCCAAGGTCGCCTGCTGCGGCCGGACCAGGACGACCCAATGTTCGTATTCGCGCACCAGGCTGTCGGGGTAGCCGAACTTGATCATGGTGGCGTTGGCTTGGCTTGACATGTTCACTTCCCGGTCCCACTTCGCTAAAAATTATGATCGGGCTAAAAATCGCCACAGTCCGGCGGCGATTATAACCTTTGCGCAACTGTCCTGTCGCCAACGGCGTTCGCGCAAGACGGGACCGGCGCGGTCCAGCGAATGGGGGCTGGGAGACGAAATCGATGTCGAACACCAGGAATGCAGCCGGGAGCCTTATTTTTCGGCCTATGGCGATCGCCGCGGTTATTGCGCTGGCGGGGTTTGCCCTTTTCGCCCGGCAAACCACTCTTGCCGGTGCAGTCTGCGGCGAAGGCGTTCAGCCGATTCAGGTCATCGTCGAAAATGTCCGTAATTCCGACGGTCTGATCACGGCCGTTCTCTACGACGACGACGCCGAGAAATTTCTCAAAAAGGGGCAGCGGGTCGACCGTATCCGCGTCGCGGCGCAGGCCGGCGAGACGCTGTTATGTCTCAAGGCGCCGACAAAGGGGCACTACGCCATCGCCCTGTATCATGACGAGAATAGCAACAAGAAGTTCGACCGCAACTTCCTCGGCATTCCCGACGAAGGCTACGGCTTCTCCAACAACCCGGGCTTCCGTTTTGGCGCGCCGGATCACGACGAGACCCTGTTCCAGGTCGACGGCATGGCGACGGCGGTGCGCATTTCGGTTCTCTATCTCTAGGTGCCCAGGTCGGCTATTCGGGCCATCGCCATCACGTTGGGATTTTCACAAGGAATTCAGTCCGGTGCTGTGACCCACTCATGTCGGCACTCAAGGAAGACACTTTTTGTTGGGGGTGGAAAAGACGGGTCGGCAAACGCACCCACGGCAACGGCCACCATTCCCGGCATCCTCGCGGGTCGCCAGAACACGCTGCTTCCGCAATCTGGGCAGAAATGAAATGTTACAGAGTGACCGCTATCGGATTTCCGTGTGAATTCCGCGGAGACGCCGGACGTGTCGACGTGTTCCTCTTCAAAAAATGCTGCTATGCCGTAGGTACTTCCGGTCCGTCTTTGACATTCGAGACAATGGCAGAGCGAAACCAGAGCCGGAGCGCCATTGCATCTGGCGCAGAGTTGACCACACGAACACTTTGCTTCGCCCGATTCCATAGGTTGACGATAGTCCGAAATTGCCGGTTTGCAACGCTTGCCTTTGCTAGTCGCAGCTGGCCGAAGGGTTCCGTTTGCCACGCAATACACCAGCGCGACGCTGTGCTTCTTGCCCTGATTCCGGACTGCAAGCGAGGCATCCGGAGCTGACGTGATGTCCGCTGGAGCGAGCTTGCATGCGCGCTTACTTGTCGAATGCCGCCAGATAGCCACGATGGAATCGAATGTAGCCCTTCTCTGTCACGTGCAGGTGCGGGCGAGTCAGCTGGTGCAGGGCCGGCAGTTGGTGGAATGGCACGGCAGGAAAGGCGTGGTGCTCGGCATGATAGGGCATATTCCAGGCGATTTGTCGGGTTACCCAATTGCTAAAGGTGGTTCGGCTGTTCTCGAACATGTTCGCGACCGTGGGGCAACCGGTGTGCTCGGCCATGAGGTAGAGGCGCAGGAACGGCTGCCCGAGGAGCGCCGGCAGCACCCAGACATAAAACAATGTCGCCGAGCCGAGCCACAGTGAGGCCGCGAGCGTCAACCCGTAGACAAGCAAAAATGCTTGGGCCTCCATGCGAACCTTGCCCTGCCCCGAGAGCGGCACAAAAGCATCGTCACAGCGCCCGCGGGCATTGCGCACCAGATTCTGGAGGTGGCGCCACCATACCGGTAGACCGGATATGTAAATCACATAGTCCCAGACCGTTGTCGGCTTGGCGATCGCCATTTCCGGATCCTTGTCGGGGTTCTGCGTGTGGCGGTGATGCTCAAAATGAAAGGAGCGGAACCATTCCGGCGGCAGCGCGATCAACAGGCCGCAGATCCAGGCCACGGCCTTGTTGGCCCAAAGCGTCTCGAAGACCGTGCGGTGGCTGGTCTCGTGCAGAAGCGTGAAGAGGAACACGATCAGCACGCCCTGGGCGACCGTCAGGAGGGGCCAGAAGGGCACGCGCTCGTAGATGAGCCAGCCAAGCAGGATGATGAGGCCCCAATGCCGTACCAGGCCGGCAATACCCAAAAGATCCGACTTGCGGGTGAGGCTTTCCCGCTGCTCGGCGGAAAGAGACCTAATGAAGCTACGATGGTCCATTTGGCATTGACGCGCTGATGGTGCTCCGGGCCTGTCCATCCCACAGGTACAAGAAACGCATTCTATTTCAAAATGATTTGTTCTAACGGTATGAGAAGAATATGCCTTTTAACAGGAACATCGAAGCCAGCCGGCGTGTGTCGACCTGGTGATATCGCCTTCGTCACGGGCGACAGTTATGACCTCAGGTGCCCACTTCGATCGCGTAGCTCTGATCTTCGTTAAAACGACGCGACTGTGGATCGAATGCCCGCGTAGTGACCTTGATCTGCCAGCCCGAGGGGCCTTCCTCAATCCTGTAAAGATTGTAGTGTGCCTGGGGTTTTCCGTGTTCAAAGGCGGCTGAGGCGGAGGGCACGCCGATGACCGGAACGGTGCCGTTCGGCGTGGCGATGCGGGTCGACGAGAAATTGTGGTCGTGGCCGTGCAGGATCAATTCGGCGCCGCCACGAGCGATAACCCCGCGAAAGTCGTCGGCATCGGTCAGGCATTTGCGCCAGGTCGCGATCTTGCGGTGCGGCGGGTGGTGCAGCAGGACAACGCGAAAACTGCCCTTGCGGCCCTCATCGACGAGATGCGCTTCGAGGCGCCGCAGCTGTGCGGTACCAAGCGATCCGGACGCGAGGAACAGCGGGGTCGGGTGGGCGCTGGTAAGGCCGAGGATCGAGATCTTGTCGCGGACCCGCAGGATCGGAAAGTCGTCCGGGCCCCGCGGCGGTCGGCCGGCCGCCGCGCAGCTCATATAGTCGCGCCACAAGCCGATGGAGCGATCCCAAGGTACGGCGACGTAGGCGTCGTGATTTCCCGGTACGACGGTGATCCAGTCAGGCGCGCCCAGTTGCGCCAGCCAGCGGCCGACCAGTTCGAATTCGGCGAGCAGGGAGATATTGCCGAGATCGCCAGTGATCGCCACGTGATCGGGCCCCATCGCTTGGAGGTCCGCGGCCAAGGCTGCCAGGACTTCCGGCCTGTGCAGCGCCCGGCGCTTGCGCAACCAGGATAAATAGCCGAAAAACCGCTTGCCCAGCAGCTCGCCGAGACGCGGTTTCGGCAGCGGCCCGACATGCGGGTCGGAAAAATGGGCGAGGGTGAAAGTCATGCGCGCGCTTTGGCCGCGAAGCCGCTCAAAGGTTGACGTTGCCCAACGAACATGTGACTAAAATTCAAGTTGGCGCGGCGCCTATTCGAAACAGGGGGCATTTTCTCATTGAAAGCACTGATTGTCGGCGCCGGTCAAGGACGGCGCCTTTTGCCCCTCACGGAAACCGTGCCGAAGGCGCTGCTGAATGTCGGCGGCAAAACGCTGCTCGAATGGCAGGTCGATTCGCTGATTGAGTGCGGCATCACCGAAGTGGTGTTTCTCGCCGGTTTCAACGTTCGTGCCGTCGAGGCATGTCTCGAGGGCCTGGCGAAGAGCCGGCCCGGCACCCACTTCCGGGCCAATTACAATCCCTTTTACGGCATTGCCGATAATCTTGCGACCTGTTGGCTGGCGCGCGAAGAAATGCGCGGCGATTTCGCCCTTTTGAACAGCGACACGCTGTTCAGCCAGCCGGTTCTTGAGACCCTTCTGGCGAGCCCCGAGGCCCCAGTCACGGTAACCATCGACCACAAGGCGCGCTATGACGACGACGACATGAAGGTCGAACTCTCCGGTACCCGCCTGCTCGATATCGGCAAGAAGCTGCCGGCCGAGCGCGTGCAAGGCGAATCGATCGGCATGCTGCTGTTCCGCGGCGAGGGCCCGCGGCTTTTCGTCGAGGCCCTGGAAGCGGCCATGCAGGAGCCCGAAGGCATCCGTCAGTGGTACCTTTCGGTCATCGCCGCCCTGGCCCGCAAGGGCGTGGTGGAAACCGTCAGCATCGCCGGCAGCGAGTGGTGCGAGATTGACTATCCCGTCGATCTGCAGACCGCTCGTCAGATGACTGCGGCTTGGCGGCGTGGACCCGTCGAGAGCGACGCGGCGGCGCTCGCCCGGGCCGAGAACTCGTAGAGCAAGCGTCTCTCAGCCTTTTTGTAAGATCTCCTCAACAAGCGCCAGATCCTCCGGCTTGTCGACGTCGATCGCCGCCTCGGCGAAGGGCAGTTCGACGGCGGCAACGCGGAACGCGAGGCGGCGCGAGATTTTCCGCATGGCCTGCTCAAGGCTGTAGAGGCGCAACAGGTAGGCGACCAGCAGCCAGGGTCCAAAGGTCCCGGCCAGGCGCCAAGGCTGTTTGCGGTCCTGCTCGGCGCGGCGCCAGAATTCGGCCGCCTTCAGCCCGTCACGGGTCAACAGGGCGAAGAGGTTGCTGCCCGAATAACGCTCGCCGCGAAAGGCCAGATAGGTGCGTCGCGACCGCGGGAAACGGGCCTGGAGCAGCGAGGCCGCGGTCATGCCGATGGCGATATCGACCGCCAGCGCTTGGCTGCGGCCGCAGAATGCGGCGATCATGTCCGGGTTGAGCAGGGCATGGTCGGCGGTGGTGATCAGCAGGGGAAATTCGCCGACCAGGGCCTCACCGGCCTGGAGTACGCTTTGGCTCGGCGAGGCGGCCGCCGGCAGGGCGCGCAGGCGGCCCGAACGCAGATGCGGACGCAGCCCCTCCAGGCCTTGCAGCAGCTCGGGCTCTTCGATGACCACGGCGATGTCGCCGATCCAC
>JAJFGM010000545.1 GCA_021776145.1 Kiloniellaceae bacterium
TGGCTGTAGGTCGTCACCCGACGCTTCAGGTTCTTGGCCTTGCCAATGTAGAGAGCCTCGCCGTCGGCGTTGAGCATGCGGTAGACACCCGGACCGCTCGACAGATTGCGCACGGCCGCGCTGATAACCTCGACGCCGGCCGCCAGACCGGCTGTGGCCTGCGGACGTGGCTCCTCTTCCGGTGTCATCGCCGAGCGCTTGCCACCAGCCGAGGGGTCGTTAGGACGTCGCTTGCTGCTTGGGCGGGTCATGCTGAGCGAAAAAGAACAGGTGAGCGCGTCACGGTCAACGAGTGTATTCGCACATCTCTTTTTGTGGGCGAGCGGACGGCGGAGGGCATGCGGGTCGCCTCAATCCGTGTCATTCGTGATGCAACAAGGGGTTAGGTTAACCAAATCTTGTTCCCACCAGGGCGACAAACTGCTGGCGCAGCCGACGGGCCGCTTACGCCCCAATTGAAGCCCGCCACGCGTTGCGAGCCGCTTTCCTAATCTATCCACTATTCCTGTGGATAAGTATGTGACTTTCTCTGTCACAGAGGACCTACTCCCTAGAGGACATTGGATTCTCTTTAGGTTGCCTAAATTTTAGGCACAATTTATAAATCATTGAAATACAATGCGAATTTCCAAGTCAAGAATTAAAGATCTGTTAAGGAGAAAAAATCACAATGATAGAACGAGGGTTTTGACAGGACCCTGACGGCCCTGTGCAAAACTTTCGCCTTCCTGCCCTCACCGCCGTCCAATAATCACCGTTCTGGCAAGGGGTTAGAGGCCTGGCCGCTCATCTAGGGTGATCTCGTGCCGCGGATTGCCGTCTGGGCGCTATGCCTAACCGCATAGGCGTTGCGGTGCAGCCCTTGGAGGCCGCCGGCATCAAGCGTTGCGCCTTCGTTCGATTTCCACTCCTACGGCCCCGACATCACCGTAGCGATCGAGCTTTTCGATGCGAACGCGGCTGGCGCGGATACCGGGCTCGGCAAAGAACGCGGCGGCCAGTTGGTCGGCAAGCGTTTCCAGCAGTTTGCAGTCGCAACTCCGACAGAGGTCGCGAGCGCGTTTGACCAGCAGTCCGTAATTGACGGTTTCGTCCAGCTTGTCTTCGCGCGGTGGCGCCGCTTCGAGGTCAAGTTCGAATGACACGCGCAGGCGCTGACGGCGCTGGCGCTCTTCCGCCGTGACGCCGATGTGGCAGGCCACCACCAGGTCGTGCATTACGATTCGCTGAGCGACGACCGAGGTCGCGGACAAAATCGTCGTGTCGCTTGGGCTTTCGGGCATGCATTCGAATCCTTGTCTGCGGCGGGCCGGCTGTAACCTTGCGGTTTCCTTGGCCTGTTTAGCATCAATCGGCCTCGCTGCAAGGAGCCGCCACGCGAAAGCCCGGTCTTGGCTAAACCGGCGTTCGGTAGCGCGGCATGGCCAAGTCCCCGTGGCCGGTTCGCCGGGCGGTCAATTCGCCGCGTGACCAGGATAGAACTGGTAGAGAACGAAGGCGCAGTAAAGCAGCAGGAAACTCGCACCCTTGAATCGGCCGAATTTGCCTCCGATGAGCAACATGGGAAGGGCGGCCACGGTGACGGCGGCCAAGACCCACATGTCGAAGCGGCGGACCTCGGCGGCGACCTGGATCGGTGTCAAGAGGGCGAGCACGCCGAGGATCAGCAGGATATTGAGTATGTTGGAGCCCAGTACATTGCCGAGGGCCACTTCCGCGTGGCCGCGCAAGCCGGCAACGGCTGCCGTCGCCAACTCCGGCAGGGAGGTCCCGAAGGCGACCAGGGTCAGGCCGATCACGGTCTCCGAGACTCCGGCGGCGCGTGCGATCTCGACGGCGCCGCGGACCAGCAGTTCTGAACCCGCGACCAGGCCGGCGACGCCGACAAGCAACAGGCAAAATGCCACCTTGATGCTGCAAGGCGCCCTGCCAGAGCGCTCCAGGCTTTCCAGGTCGATGTCTTGGACATTTCCGGCTTCGCCGCGGTAACTGATCCAGATGTAGCAGACCAGCGATGCCAGCATCAGGCAACCGTGAATGAAGTTAATCTCTCCCAGCAGTGCCAGGACGATGAACATCGCGGTTGCCGCCAGCATGAACGAGCCGTCCCGCCAGACCTGGCGCGGTTGCGTCGGAATGGGACTGATCATCCCGGTGAGTCCCAGGATGAGCAGGATATTGGCGATGTTGGAGCCGACGATGTTGCCGACCCCGATATCGGGGACGCCCCCCAGCCCAGCTGTTACCGTGACCATTAACTCTGGTAGCGAAGTGGCGGTGGCGACGACCGTCAAACCGACAAGCAAAGGCGAGAGGTTGCTGCGAATGGCCAAACCGACGGCGCCGCGCAAAAGCACTTCGCCGCCGGCGACCAGCAGGACAAGCCCACCGGCGGTCATAACAAGCGCCAAAGGAATCATGCTATGCCAGGGTTCGTTCTTTGGTTCCGTTGAGGGCGTGAAAGCCTGTGGGAGTCCCCATGCCAATCTTCGGCCTGGCGCCACCCGACCTCTAAATGCCCACCCGCGGCCGAGATTTCAATCGCGCAAGTGGAATTATAAGAACGCGGTCCTCAGATGAAGCGACGCGGAGCGGCCGCGCCGCGTCAATCCTCGCTTGTTGGTTCCAGCTGCAGTGCCAGGGAATTCATGCAGTAGCGCAAGCCCGTCGGCTGCGGCCCGTCCTCGAAGACATGACCCAGGTGGGCATCGCAGCGCGCGCAAAGGACCTCGGTGCGCACCATCCACAGTTTGCGGTCCACCTTCTCGATCACGGCGTCGGCCGAGACCGGCTCCCAGAAGCTCGGCCAGCCGCTGCCGGAATCGTACTTGCTCTGCGACTTGAAAAGGGCCGCGCCACAGCAGGCGCAGGTATAGGTGCCGGTCTCGCTACATTTGTCGAGGGCCCCGGAAAAGGGCGGTTCGGTGCCGGCCTGCCGGGTGACCCAGTAGATGTCGGGCCTCAATTCCGCGCGCCATTCGGCGTCGGTCTTGCTGATCTTGTCAGTCATGCACGCGCGTCCTTTGCTAGGCGGGTCCTTTGCTTCCGGCCTTGGACGAGTTACTCGCCGGTGAGCCACTTTGAAATATAGTCGTTCCAATCCGCATTTCACGCTTTCTTGACGCCAATGGTCGTTCTTGAGGCCGATTTCCCGTGGGCAAATCGCAGCCTGCCACCCTATATAGGTTGGGCCCAACGAGAGCCGGTGGGTTGAGGAAGGAATCGTCAGGATGTCCGAAGCAAGATTGGAATCTCCGGCCGGGACGGAGTCGGGAGCAGCGCAGCCGAGCCTTGCCGGCTTCGGTCCAGCCCCTCGCTATCACCTCGAGATCACGGAAACGCCGAAACGCATCAAGATCGTCTTCAACGGCGAGCTTGTGGCTTCAACGCGGCGCGCGCGGGTGTTGCGCGAGACACGGCTGGCCCCAGTCTACTACCTGCCACGCGAAGACGTGCGCATGGACCTGCTTCGGCGCAGCGATCACCATACCCACTGTCCCTTCAAGGGTAATGCGTCCTACTGGGATCTCACGGTCGCCGGCAAGACCGCCGAGAACGCGGTTTGGTCCTACGAGGATCCCCTCAGCGAAGTTGCCGCCCTCAAGAACTATGTGGCGTTCTATTCAAGCAAGATCGACGGCCTCTACGCCGAGGGCGACGAGGTCTCGATCGACGCGGGTGACAGCGGCCATATGCGCGATAATCCCCTCGTCGACTGGTTGATGCGCGAGGCCTGGGAGGCGGCGACCTCGGAGGAATTGATCGCACGCTTTACGCGACGGCTTGTCGAGGGTGGCGTGCCCTTGTTTCGGCTGAACGTCTTGATCGGCACCTTGAACCCGCAGGTCGTCGGCACGGCCTATGTCTGGAAACGCGACAGCGAACTCTCGGTCACTAACTTGCGTCACGAGGTTGCCGGCTCGTCGCGCTTCCGCGACAGCCCCTTCGTGCCGATCTACGAGGGTTTGGGCGGCATTCGCCGTCGTCTCGATGCCGCCGATGCCGAGCTCGACTTTCCCATTCTCAAGGATCTGCAGGCCGAGGGCGCGACCGACTACGTCGCCATGCCGTTGCATTTTTCCGACGGCCATATCAACGTCATCACGCTGGCGTCGGACCGTCCCGGCGGCTTTTCCACCGAGGAACTCGGCCACGTCTATGAAATCCTGCCGGTGCTCAGCCGTCTGCTCGAGGTTCAAGCGCTTCGCCATACCATGAAGTCGTTGCTCCACACCTATCTCGGCGCCCATAGCGGCGAGCTCGTGCTCAATGGCCGCGTGCGGCGCGGTGATGGCGAGTCCATTCCGGCGGTGATCTGGTTCTGCGATCTGCGCGATTCCACCGGACTGGCGGAACGGCTGCCGCGCGAAATGTACCTCAGCCTGCTCAACGATTTCTTCGATAGTGCCGCTGGTGCCGTGCTCAACCACGGCGGCGAGGTGCTGAAGTTCATCGGCGATGCCGTGCTGGCGATCTTTCCGGTCAAGGCCTGTGAAATCGAGACCGCCAAGGCCTGCGATGCCGCCATCGCGGCGGCCAAGGAGACCCGTCGGCGGGTGGCCGAACTGAATCGTGTCGCCGACTGGTCGGGAAAGGCCGAGTTGCGCTTCGGTTTAGGACTGCACCTCGGCGACGTTACCTATGGCAACGTCGGTGCCGCTCAACGGCTGGATTTCACCGTAATCGGTCCGGCGGCGAACGAGGCCGCGCGCCTGGGTGCCTTGTGCAAGAAACTGGATCAGTCGATCCTGTTGTCCGAGAGCATCGTTCGCCAAATGACATGGTCGCCGCCGTCTTTGGGCCGTCATAGCCTGCGCGGGGTCGGAGAAAGCCAGGAAATCTTCGCCTTGCCTGACTCGGAGGAATTGGTCCAAACTTAGGGCCCAATGGCTGAAGATACCTCCAGCGCGCAGAGCGGTCCCGAGATGCGTCGGGAAATCCGCGAACCGGTCAGTGACGGCACGGCCCAGATCGACGGTGCCGATTGCCCGTTGATCGATTGGAGCGCCAGCGGTTTCCTCGCCAGCGGCTACAGGGGAGCGGCCAAGCGCGGCGATCGGCCGGAATTGCACTTTACGGTGCACCTCAAGGGCGAGCCCTTCTATTTTCATTGCAAGGCCCTGATCGTTCGGGTCGACAGGGCGAAGCAGCATGTTGCCGGCGTTTTCGTCGATATGGACGTTGAGGATCGCCTGGCGATCAATCAGTACTTCGAGTAGGGGGCGCGCCGTTTGCCGGCGCTAAAGTCCTGGGTCTGGGGTTGAAGCCGCTGAAAATCCAGACTGTGAGGACGTTAAATATATGAATCCATTGCGATAATCTAAACATTTATATTTAAATATTCCTTAACTTAATCGGATCAGAGTTGCGGCTGATTTCGATTGCACCATCTATTGACCGGGGGCGTCCGACGCCGGGCGCTGAGCAACATGAGCGTTCAAGCGACAGATGACAGCATTGCCGGCCCCGAACGCCGTCAAAGCGAGCGTTTCCCGATGCACGAGGCAACCACGCTGGCGGTCACCGCGGCCGGACAGACCGTCGAGGCCAAGATCGAGGACATTTCGATCCATGGCCTCAAGCTGAGCCTTTCGCGGCATCTGCCGCCGGTCGAGGATCTGACCATCGAGCATCGCACGGCCGGGACTTTCGCGGTTCGGCGCGCTTGGGGCGGTGGCACGACGGCGGGCGTGCAGTTCCAGGTCACTGGCACCCAGCTTGAGCATACTTTGCGCTGCGTGCGTCTGGTCCTCAGCCCCGATCGCGTTTGCGCCTGAGACCGACATTGCCTCACGAGAAAATGGCCCGGCTTTGCCGGGCCTTTTTTTGAGCGGCTTGCCGCGGAATTCGGTTTTCAACCGCCGCCCGTTTCCGAGAGGTCGAGGGTAAAGAGCTCTTGCGGCCGCCGCACGCCGCGCAGGGCGTAGCGACCGAGCGAGACCAGGCGTGGATCGGAGTCCGTGGACGCGGCGAAAGCGCTTGAGATGACCAGGCTCTGGTCGAGCGAGCGACACATGGCCTCGATACGGGCGACCTCGTTGACAGCCGGCCCGACGACGGTGAAGTCGAGGCGGTCCTGGGCGCCGATGTTACCGTACATGACTTCGCCGAGATGCAGGCCGATGTAAAAGCGGCTGACCGGCAGCCCCGCTGTTTGGCGCCGCGCCGTCAGTTCATCGACTTGCCTGAGGGCCTGTTCGGCGGCGCCCAGCGTCATGGCGCAGCTCTCGCTATCCTCGCTGCAGTTGAAAATCGCCAGCATGCCGTCGCCCATGAACTTCAGCACCTGACCGCCGTATTCGTGCAGCGTGGTGACCATGCAATCGAAGTAGTCGTCGAGCAGCGCCAAGAGCTGATCGCTCGGCAGCCTGTCGGCCAGCTTGGTGAAGCCCTGCAGATCGCAGGACCAGAGCGCGGCGCGGATCGACTCGCCGGCGCCGCGCTCGATCGTCCCGCCGAGCACACGCTTGCCGGCATCGCGCCCAAGGTAGACCTCGATCACCGTTTCGGCGATGCGGTGGGTCGAACTGGCCTTGGCGGCAAGTGCCAGGGCCGGCGCGATGCGCTCGATCGCGGCCAGATGTTCGTCGGAAAAACCCGCCGCGGCGTCGGACACCCACGAGGTCAGTATGCGATCCACCGGGCCCAGCGTGTGGGCCGTGCCGAAGCGGCTCTGCAGTGCCAGATAGTCGGTACCGCCCTTGTCCCTGAATTCCGCCAGCAAGGGGAGCTCGGAAAGTTCGGTCTCCTTCAGCCGCCAGCGGACACGCAGGTTGCCGGCCAGGATCATGCGCTCGAAGGGCGAAGGGTCGACCAGCGACTTGGAGCCGACCGGCACGCGGTTCCAGGCCTGCGCGCGGGCACCTTCGTCGCCGCGCCACCAGGTGAAAATATGGCCGCCGATCATGGGATGCAGGGTCGGTTGATAGATATTCGCGCGCAGCAGCGGTATGCCGGCCGCGTTCATCCGCGCGCCAAGTTCCGGCAGAAGCTCGGTCTCCGGCGTTCCCTCGATGCCGGCGGAAACCAGCCAGTCGGTGATGTCTGCGGTCATGTCACCCGCGCGCACTGCCAAAACCAGAGCTTTGGCTTTCCCTGGAAGGAAAGCAAGGCCACAGGCGCGCCAGCCCTCGGTCCGGCATCGGGACTTTAGGGCCCCTTGCGACGACGCCCCTTGTAGCCGCGGCTACGACTGCTGGCATCGGCCCTGGCGATTCGCTGGGTAAAGCCGCCCGGCCCCGGCAGTTCCAGCTCGTTGCTTTCCAGACGATGGATCTCGTCGCGCAGCCGCGCCGCCTCTTCGAATTCCAGGTTGGCTGCGGCTTCGCGCATCTGCTTTTCCAGGCTGGCGAGATGACTCTTCAGGTTGCCGCCGACCAGGTGCGGTGTCGTGGCGTCGCCGGTCGCCACCGTGACGTGGTCGCGCTCGTAGACCGACGCCAGGATATCGCCGATCTGCTTTTTGATGCTTTCCGGCGTGATGCCGTTGGCGGCATTGAAGGCCTGTTGCTTTTCCCGTCGGCGGTCGGTCTCGCCGAGCGCCGCCTTCAATGAATCCGTCATCTTGTCGGCATAGAGGATGACATGCCCGTCGACATTGCGGGCGGCGCGGCCGATGGTCTGGATCAGCGAGGTGGTCGAGCGCAGGAAACCTTCCTTGTCGGCGTCGAGGATGCAGACCAGGCCGCATTCGGGAATGTCGAGACCTTCGCGCAGCAGGTTGATGCCGACCAGCACGTCGAAGACGCCGAGCCTGAGGTCGCGGAGGATCTCGATGCGCTCCAGGGTGTCGATGTCGGAGTGCAGGTAGCGGGTCTTCAGGCCGGCCTCGTGGAGGTATTCGCTGAGATCCTCGGCCATGCGCTTGGTCAAGGTGGTGACTAGCACGCGATAGCCAAGGGCCGTCGTCGCCTTGCATTCGCCGATCAGGTCGTCGACCTGGTTTTCGGTCGGGCGGATGGTGCAGACCGGGTCGATGAGGCCGGTCGGGCGAATCACCTGCTCGGTGAAGACGCCGCTGGTCCGCTCCAGCTCCCATTTGCCCGGGGTCGCCGACACGTAGACCGTATCGGGCCGCATGACGTCCCACTCCTCGAACTTCAGCGGCCGGTTGTCGATCGCCGAGGGCAGGCGGAAGCCGTATTCCGCCAGGGTCGACTTGCGCGCGAAGTCGCCGCGGAACATGCCGTGCAGCTGGCCGATGGTGACGTGGCTCTCGTCGACGAAGAGCAGGGCATTCTCGGGCAGGTATTCAAACAGGGTCGGCGGCGGCTCGCCGGGCTTGCGGCCGGTCAGGTAGCGCGAATAGTTCTCGATGCCGGCGCAGGAGCCGGTGGCCTCGATCATCTCGAGGTCGAAGTTGGTGCGCTGTTCCAGGCGCTGCGCCTCCAGCAGCTTGCCGTGCGCCTCGAAGGTCTGGAGCTGGATCTTGAGGTCTTCCTTGATCTGCTTGGCGGCCTGCTGCAGCGTCGGCCGCGGCGTCACGTAGTGCGAGTTGGCGTAGATCTTGATGGCCTCCATCTCGCCGGTCTTTTCGCCGGTCAGCGGGTCGAACTCGAACAGCGATTCGACCTCGTCGCCGAACAGGCTGACACGCCAGGCGCGATCCTCGTAGTGGGCCGGGAAGACCTCGACCGTGTCGCCGCGCACCCGGAAGGTGCCGCGGTGGAAGTTGTTGTCATTGCGCTTGTACTGCAGCTCGACCAGCTTTTTCAGGAAGCTGGCGCGGTTGAGATCCTGTCCGCTTGTGACGTTGACGGTCATGGTGGCGTAGGTCTCGGGCGAGCCGATGCCGTAGATGCAGGAGACCGAGGCGACGATGATGACGTCGTCGCGCTCGAACAGGGCGCGTGTCGCGGCGTGGCGCATGCGGTCGATCTGTTCGTTGATCGAGGATTCCTTTTCGATGTAGGTGTCCGAGCGCGGCACGTAGGCTTCCGGCTGGTAATAGTCGTAGTAGGAGACGAAGTACTCGACCGCGTTGTCGGGGAAGAAGCTCTTCATCTCGGAGTAGAGCTGCGCCGCCAGGGTCTTGTTGGGCGCCAGGATCAGGCTTGGCCGCTGCAGGTCCTCGATGACCTTGGCGACGGTGAAGGTCTTGCCCGAGCCGGTGACGCCGAGCAGAACCTGATCGCGCTCGCCTTTCTTGAGGCCGCTGTTGAGGTCGACGATGGCCTGCGGCTGATCGCCGGCGGGCTGGAAGTCCGAGACGATGCGCAGCGGCTTGCTCGCCGTCTTCTGGCCGAGCTCGGCGTGCACTCGGTTGGCCGAGGGAAAGGGTTCGAGTATGGGTACGGACATGGGCTCTATATGCCACCGTCCCGCGGCTTTTGGTAGGGGCGAGGAATAGTCTGCTGACAGCTCTTGCCGTTACCGCCACGGAGCCCAAATTTGGTCTATGACCGACCGGTGGCCGCGAACCCCCGCCTTCGCGCCGGACAATTGGGCCTAAGGCTTGCGCGGTGCCTTTTCGTGAAAGATGAAACCGAGCAGGTTCATGAGGAACTGGGCGGCGAGAAAAGCGGTGATGCCGGAGTGATCGTAGTCGGGCGCCACCTCGACGAAGTCGATGCCGACGATGTCGCCTTTCTTGACCAGGCCCTGAAAGATCTCCAGCACCTCGTAGTAGAGAAATCCGCCGTGGCTGGGGGTGCCGGTGCCGGGGGCGATGGAGGGGTCGAAGCCGTCGACGTCGATGGTGGCGTAGTAGCGCACGCCGTCGGGAATGCGGTCGAGCACGCCCTGGGTGCCGAGCCGCCGGACGTCGCGAACGGACAGAATATCCGAGCCCGCCGCCCGCGCCGCCGCGTAGTCGCGCTTGTTGGACGAGGAGACGTTGCGGATGCCCATCTGCGTCATGCCGGTGACGTGCCGCATCTCCGAGGCGCGGCGCAGGGGGTTGCCGTGGCCGTAGCGCACGCCGTGGCGTTCGTCGACGAAATCCAGGTGCGCGTCGATGTGGATCAGGTGCACCGGCGCTTCGTCGGCAAAGGCGCGGATGCAGGGAATGTGCACCGCGTGGTCGCCGCCGAGGACCACCGGCAGCGCCCCCGCCTTGAGGATCTTGCGCACCGCGAACTCGGCGTTGTCGTGGCTCTTGTTGGTGTCGGTGTGGATGATGTCGGCGTCACCGACATCGACGATCCGCACCTTGTCGACCGGCAGGTAGACCGCGTCGTCCTCGAAGTCGTAGGCGCCGCCGTGGCCAAAGGAAAACAGCGTCGAGGCCTCGCGGATGGCACGCGGCCCGAAACGCGCGCCGGCGCGGTACTGGGTGCCCATGTCGAAAGGCACCCCCAGCACCGCGACGTCGGCGTCGATGGCCTCCCAGTCGAGACAGGGCGGATACTTGCCGAAGGTGCAGTGGCCGACGAAGGGCAGGTTGAGGCGGCCGGTCTCGTAGGAATTCTGGCTCATGGCGGGATCCTGGGTGGGATGCTATAGGCCCCAAGGGTAGAGCCGGCGCGGGGGCGGCGACAATGGGGATTTTTCGCGAGCGCTTGTTCCGACCTATCAAATCGATTTTCCGGCCAGGCCGGTGCTTCGCATAATGGGCCTAATGGCAGGGCGTCCGATTTGGGGACGGCGCGCAGACCGAATCCGCTTTTTAATGCGCGGGCGACCAAAGGTGGCCCGAGTTCTTTTTCGCTCTAATCGGTAAGCAGTTGTGTCTACTTCGGGGTGGATATCGACAAGCTTTTTGACAGGAGTCAAAAAGCAAGACCTGAACCTTCCCATTCTGGCACGTGAGATTTCCAAAGACCGCCCAGTCCTGATCGGACTCGCTCCTGAGGAGCACGGCCAGGCAAGGGCATCAAGAACCACCCGCGGGCATGCTGTGTTACTTACTGGACTTATTTACAGCTATCTGCCGGCCCGTCGATTGATACGAGACATCAACCAATACAGTGAGAACCCTGAGATTGCGCTGCACGAAGTGATCGTATCGGACCCCTGGGAGGATCGGGGTGTTTACTCGATCCCTGCCAGGGAGTTTAAGCAACGTTTATGGTTCTCTTATGCTATCGAAGTTTTTAGGTTCTAGAGATCCACAATTATTCGGGGACAAAGTTCTTTTGTTGTCGCCGGCTCTGCACTCGTCAGGAGCTGGTCATCTTTCACCGTAGGCGCCGCCTCTCGCCGACGTCCAGGTTTGGGGCGAAGCGCTCGCAAACATAGCAAGAGCTGACGAAAGGCGCTGCAATACCGGTTTCCGTCCAGTTCTTCGCCGCGGCCGACCCTCAGCAACGCGTGACTCTTTTGCCATTTGGCCAAGCCATTCTAATTGCTCGATTTCCTTCTATGGTCCCCGCCCGACCAGCTACTCTGGGGGACCTTCTTCTCAAACGACGCCTTGAACTCGGTCTCTATCAGCGACAGGTGGCTGAAATAACTGGGACCAACGAGTGGACCTACGCGAACTGGGAAAATTGTCGGCGATTGCCCTCCATTCGCAGGATGCCCAGCATTATCGCCTTCCTGGGATACTACCCATTCAAAGACCCTGAAAGCGTACCCGAGGTGCTATTGGCCAAGCGGCGGCGTCTTGGCCTCACGCAGTTCGAATTGGCCCAAAGGCTGGGTGTAGACGATAACATCCTCAGCAGGTGGGAATCTGGAATAATCCAGCCACCGAGCCACATCCTTGGGCAACTACGTGTGGGACGTATCGGCAACGGGCTAAGCTGGGAATAGAGGGTTCGATTGATAGAGTGGGCGGGTGACGTTGCCATCCCGCATCAACCCCGCCCCAGAGAAAAGCGCCTGTAACTCAAAAACCCGACGTTGGTGCGAGGACGGGGCTCTGCATTGAGTTCGGCGAGCGGCTTCTCGCCAAGCAACAGTGTCTTTGGGCACACGCAATTTGTCAGATCGAAAAGATCCAAATGTCCGCGGCCTTGAAATCTCCACTATCTGCTTGGATCGAATGTTAGGGAGCAGGTCAGCAATCAGTTTAGCCTTCACACATCAATAACGTTTTAAATTGACTCAAAAATGCCTCGTGAGTAGCATAAAAATCTGTCTCCAGTGTGGGGAGTAGGTCCGATGCTCCGGAATTGTGCCGGCAGGTCAGGGTTTCTGTTTATAGCGATTCTTTTGTTTTTGGTGCCAAGCGCTGGGGGCGCGAGCGCCGGCGAGCGGGTGTCTCCAAACACTGTTTTTGCCCAGTTTAGTGGTGGAAGTGTTGGCGGGAGTTTCCCCAGTGGCGGCGGTAGCACCATCCCGCCCGCGCCAGGCCCCGTCACAGCACCCACGCCAACACTGCCGACAACGCCGCAACCAGGCGAAGAGCTTCCCATTGAGATTGATGAACAGCCAGAAACTATTGAGACAGAGCTGCCTGACGTAGCCACACTTCCCTTTCTAGAACCTGGTCAGCAGCCGCAACCTTTGCATGATCCGTTTGGAGACCTACCGGTCGGCCCTCCGCCAGATCTGCCCCCGATCCTGCCGTCCAATCCGAATCCGCCAGACGATGATGAGCGTCCACCGGGGTTCGCCCCGTCGAATGCGCCGTTCTACGTAGTTGGCGGGAATGTGGGCGCTGCCCCGATCAGATATCCGACGGCAAATCCAGCACCGCCCAAAAAAGCATCACCTGCTGGCTCTCCGCCGCGTGGTCCCGAGGAGTTCTTTGATCTATCGCAGGAACCCGAGACCCGGCGCCAGCAACTGCTTGCTCTCGCCACAGTGCTCATCACGGCGAAGGAAGTTGATGGCACAGACACTGCGGTCTGCACCGGTTCACATCTCGGGAATCGAATGATCTTGACGGCGCATCATTGTTTGCATGATCAGCAGGCTGGGCAACAATTTGAAGATTTTAAAGTCCGCTTTGGACAAGTCTCGCACGACGATGTCGTGAGCCGCGCTGGCATCCCTGCGCAACCGCTGAGTGCGATGAACCCAGATGAGCAGCAGCTAGACTTCCTTATCCTAGCCCTAGAGGAACCGGCCCCAATTGAGTTCAGGGGGGCGGTTGTGAAGCTCACCAATCATAATCCGTGGGAACCGTTTTTGGAGGCCACACGGCTAGAGACCTTCTTGATCTGGAATGACCCCCGTCTTGATCCTGCATTCGCAAAGCTGCGGTCCAGCGATGAACTCTGTGTCTCCAAGAGGGGAGTGTGCCGAGCAGGACGTGTCGGCAATCTGCACGGCTGCGATAGTAGTAAGGGTTCGAGCGGCGCTCCGATATTTGCCTATGGTGGCCATGAAGTTTTAGCAATTCACATTGCCGGAAGCTGGCCGAATGTGAGCAATTGCGCGTTGCCGATTGCCCACGTTTTAGGTGCGCTTGATTCAGCAGAAGCCCCGGTTATGGGTGCAGTGCTACGGGCAGAATGAGTGATTCAACCGATGGTCCAATCTAATGCCCAGCGTAAACGGTGCCTGACGGCTCTAGTCGCTTTCGCGTCACTATCGTTTACCAGTTGCAGCAAAGCAGACGTATTTAAAGATAGTGTTGGCGTTTTTGGGAAGGCGAATTCAGAGCTTACAGGCGCAGTGGATGCTACCTTAGATGGCTATAGAAGCCGCCTACGAGTGGATCAGTTACGCGGTCTCGCTTCGGCCCATGTCATTTTCAACGTTCCTGTCGATTCTTCCGCCCTAGGTATGGACGGATTTTTGTGCGCACCACGCGTGGAGTACGCCAGAATTGTCGCCAACAAGACCTTTATTGGAAGTGTAGCGACAAACCTCGGAGATCGAGTGCAAGATCCGGCTAAGGAGTTGTTTCCATTAATAGCGTCGCTTTTTAGCGATTATACAATTGATATAGAGGTAAAACTCGATCAACAAGCTCTGGCGAACAAAATTACTACCCCTTGCATGGATGATATAGAGAATTTCCGAACGGCAGCATATGGCCTTGGCGTATCTCGTGCTGAGGCAGGCGTAGTTGCTGCAGCCTTGGGACTCATTGAGGTTCTAAAGGATGTCATAGTGCCTTTGATCGAAGCAGGTCTACAAGAGGTTGACCGAACACGGCGAGCAGCTGCAGTCCAGAAATTTCTCAAAAAAGAGAAGAATCGCCAGGCGATGGAACAAGCGATCGGTGCCCTTGATCAGTTCCTTGGCGAACAACTTTCCTATGATAGGCATCTCGCAATGTTCAAGTTCTTTGAGAGCCAATACGCATTCTTTGGTACAGCAACTACAGCCGATAAACTCTCAGAATGTCGTGCCTTTACTCAACTACCTGAAGATAAACGCTCCAACGAGCTAGTAGCGATAAAAGAAGAAGCTTTTCAGATCTGTCATCGTGCGCTTTGGGGAAAATGGAAAGAACAAGCATTGAAGCTCGTCAAATCCGCCGCCGTCTATGATATGCAAGCCGATAAAGTCGTTGGCGGGGCGATCAAGAACCTTAAACAATCGGTGAAGCGCTTAGGTGAGGTGGCGGATGGCGATTTGGGTCCAAATGAAATAGACGCTCTCATTTCGGCGATGGTCCGGTTGGTAAACTTGGGGAAAAAAATCGAAGAGGCCGCTTCTGAAGAGAATAGAAAGAAGGTCAACAAGGCAATCGATGACCTTTTCGGTGCTTTCTAACGATCCTCGGCCCGTGCAATGGAGCAAGATTGCTTGAAGATCTGGTAGTTGTTTCGGCGACTTCCCGGTTTTCTTCCCGGTTTCCTTCCAGTTCCTCGCCGCGGCTGGCCCTCAGAGGTTCATGGCGGCGAAGAACTGAATGCGCGCCGGATAGGTAACGTGGGGCATTGCCGCATAGGTGAACGTGGGGCATTGCCGCCGAACCTACGTCGCCAACATCTGCCCCGCCCCACGTGCCTAACTCCCCGGCCAGACCAGGGGGCCGAAGAGCAGGGCCGCGGTCACCGCGAAGGTGGCGATGGCGACCCCCAGGACGAGGTTGTGCCACAGGCTGCCGCGGGTCGGCCTGCGGGTGCCTTGGTCATTTGAAACAGCAAGTTTCCTATTCCGCTTCATTCAAATGTCGCGCCGGCGGTCCCGTTCAGCGCCAGGCTTTGCGGCTCGGCGGCCGTCGCGAAGACCAGGTAGCGCAGGGGGCCGCCGGGGACGAGGGCGTCGAAGGGGTAGCTGGTGACCAGGGTCAGGGCCGCGGCGCCGTCCAGTGGCTGCAGGCTGGTGGTGCGGGCGTCGACGATGTCGCTGCCTTGCATGCGGTAGTCGCGCCACTGGCCGTCGGGCCGTTGTACTTGGATCAGGCTGCCGGGCTCCAGGTCGCGCAGGAAGGCGAAGTGGGTGTCGCGGTGGCCGCCGAGCACGCTGTGACCGGCGGTGCCGGGGGCGTGGCTGGCGCTGACGTGGCCGGGGCCGAAGGCCAGGCTGCGGCCGCTGGCGCCGGCCAGGACGATCTGGTCGATGCCGTGCTCGGGCACCGTCAGGCGCGCCACCGGCCAGGTGTCGGCCCAGGGCCAGGGCCGCACCGCCGTGCCGCCGGCCAGGGTCGCCTGCCAGGCGCGCTCGAGCAGGACCTGGGCCAGCCGTGCCTTGGCGTGGATGGTGAGGCCACCGCCCAGTTGCCAGACCCCGAGGCCGAGCAGGACCAGGGCGGTGGCCAGCCACGGCCGCCGGCCGGTGCGGCGGGTGCGCGAAGGTTGGGCGGCCTTATTGGACATCGTCGAGCCAGCGGCGACGCAGCAGGAGCAGCAACAGCAGGCCGCCCATCAAGACGCTGGCGGTTCCGATGAAGATCCGCAGGGCTGCGGGGGTGGCGCCGCGCGGCAGCGGCAGGGGCGGCGCCTGGGTGAGGTAGCTGACCTTGCTCTGTTTCATCAGGCCCTGCAGCTCGGCGCGCTGCGGCCGGGTCTCGGCATCGATGCCGAAAACCGACTCGTGGTCCCAGCCACGCGGCAGGTTGCGGGCGATCTCGCGTTTCTCGAGATCCTTGTCGGTGGGCCGGGCGACCACTTCGTCAACCGCGACCAGGCTGGTGTAGCGGGTCACCAGGCCGTGTTCCAAGGCCACCGCCAGGGCCTGGGCGCGCACGCTGTCGGCTTCGCCGCCGCGGTAGATCCCGTCTTCGATGTCGTCGAGCTTGGCGCGCGCCCAGATGGCGGCGACACCCGGCGCCGGGTTCAGCCTGTCGAGCTGCAACCGGCGCTGCCAGTTGCCGTTTCCGCCGCGGCCGGAGATCAGCAGGTGGCCCTCCAGCTCCGCGAGACCGACGCCGTCGAGGCGGGCGGTGAAGACGACGGGCTCGCCGTCGTAGAGGTCGGGCACGCGATTGGGATAGATCTCCACCGTCTTGCCGGCCGAGGTCGGCCAGCCCGTGGTGATACTGGTCAGGGCCGGGGCTTCGAGCTTGCGCAGCAGGGCGGTCATGCGCGCACCAACCTCCTCGACGTCGCCGATGTGGACGAAACTGCCACGCCCGGCCTCGGCGGCCTTGCGCATGAAGTAGCTGTTGGGCGCCGAGCCGATGCCGACGGGGAAGAGGCGGGTGTCGGCCAGCCGATCGGCGATGACACCGAAGAGCTCGACCTCGTTGGCGACCGAGCCATCGGTGATGAAGACGACCTGGTCCAGGCGCTCGGGATTGCGTCGTTCGGCATCGGACTTACCGCGCAGCGCCCGCACCAGGGCCGGCAACATCTCGGTGCCGCCATCGGCCTCGAAGGCGTCGATGTAGTGCCAGGCCCAGGCGATGTTTTCCGCCGTCGCCGGTTGCAGTTCGGGGAACAGGGCCCGGGTTTCGTCGTCGAAGCTGATGACGTTGAAACGGTCGCTGGGATCCAGCCGTTTGAGGGCTTGGGCGACGGCCGCCTTGGCCTGCCGCATGGAGGGGCCATGCATCGAGCCCGAGGTATCGACCACCAGCGTGACGTCGCGCGGCTGGCGCTTCGAGGCGCTACCGGCCGCCACCGCCGGCGGCTGCAGCATGACCATCAGATAGGTGTGGCCGGCGACCTCTTCGGCGAAGACGGCGGCTTGCGGCGCGGCCATGTCGCGCGGCGTCCATTCAAGCACAAAATCGCGGTCGGCCGGGACCGCGCCCTGGCTCAGCCGGATACGCTGCCGGTCCTCGTCGATGCTTTCGATATTGACGTCGTGATAAAGGCTCTCGATGTCGCCCAGGGGCAGGCCGGCGGCGAGGGTGACTTCCAGCGCCAGTGGGTTGTGCCGCGGCAAGTTGTCGGAGCCATCGTCCTGGGTGGGATCGCCGTGGCGGCGCACCGGTCCGAAGACGTCGCGGTCGTCGCGCTGGCTCGTGCCAGTCGCCGTCGGTCCGTTGCCGACCATTTCGGCCTGGCCTTGCGGGCGCGGGCTGTAGCGCGGCGCGACCACCATGGGAAAGCGCAGGGAGTAACGGCCGTCATCGTAGGCGACGGAGTCCTGGTATTCGATCTCGACGGTGATCTCCTCACCGGGGCCGATGTTGGCGATGGCGGTGGTGAAGACGTTGGGCCGTTCGGCGCTGACCATGCTGGCGCGCTGACCGGCGGCGGCGGCCGCGTCGTAAACACGTTTTGCCTCGGCTCGTTCCAGCAGTCGGCCTTCGATGCGGCGCGCGCCCACCCGCATGTTCAGACGGTCTACTGCCGACTTGTCGGGCAGCGGAAAGACATAGACGCCCTCCAGCCAGGCCGTGCTGGGATTGCGGAAATGCTGGCGCACCGTAACCCGCGACACCAGCCCGCTGACCGAGATCTCGACCTCGCTGCCAAGCAGCGGCGCGGCGGCGAAGCTTTCGGGCGTGGTGTCGCCGGCGTGGCCGCTGCGAAAGAAGAGGCCCGTGGGTGCGTCGAGCGAGGTGGGCACATTGAGCGGGGTCGGCGCGGCCAGGGCCGCGGGGGGAACCGCCTCGGCGGCGCGCACCCAGTTCGCCTCGGCGGCGCGCACCCAGTTCGCCTCGGCGGCGCGAACGGGCGCCGCGCGCAAGACCCAGGCAAGCACCGTGCTCAGCGCCAAGAGCGCGATGACCGCGCCGAGCAGCCCCAGGGTCGTGCGCACCTGGCAGTCCAAGATGTCCCGCGTCGGGGCGGTGGTGGCAATGAAATTCCGCGTGTCCGCGGCGCGCGTCGAGGGCGCCTGATGATAGGTGTCTGGCATCTCTGGTGATCCCGTCTGGCTGTCTTCTCGGGCGGCAAATTCCGCTGCCCCACAGTCAAGGCCCGGGCTGTGGCGGGACGGCAGCGACAATGCGGCGATTTCGTGAAGCTCTCCTGTCGGAAATGCGTCGCTGCGCGGTTGCCAGCGGCCCGTGGCGGGATTAGGTTCGGGGCGGAAATCGGCGTCAATGGGCGCGCTGGCGGCCTGCCCAGGCGGGACGCCGCGGTTTGGCCGGGAGACGTCTTAATTCCCCTCGTTTTGCCAAAACCACGCCCTGGCCACGCCAAAGCAACGCCACAACCACTCACGGACCGGTGTTTTGCCGGTCGTATCTACCGGGAGCAGACCCATGTCCCTCATCGCGGACCGCCTATCGCGTATCAAACCATCCCCGACCATCGCCGTGTCGCAGAAGGCCCGAGAGCTTAAAGAGGCCGGGCGCGATGTCATCGGCCTGGGCGCCGGCGAGCCCGACTTCGATACGCCCGACAACATCAAGGCGGCGGCCATCGCGGCAATTCAATCCGGCGATACCAAGTACACCGCCGTCGACGGAACGCCGGCGCTGAAGGCCGCAATCGTCGGCAAGTTCAAGCGCGACAACGACCTCGACTACTCGGCCGCCGAGATCACCGTCGGCACCGGCGGCAAGCAGGTGCTCTACAATGCCTTTCAGGCCACCCTCAACAAGGGCGACGAGGTCATCATTCCGGCGCCCTACTGGGTCTCCTACCCCGACATGGTTCTGCTCGCCGAGGGCGAACCGGTGTTCGTGACTTGCGGCGCCAACCACCAGTTCAAGCTGCAGCCGGAAGACCTGGAAGCGGCCATCACCGAAAAGACCCGCTGGCTCATTCTGAACAGCCCCTCCAATCCCACCGGAGCCGGCTACAGCCGCGCCGAAATGAAAGCGCTGACCGACGTGCTGCTGCGCCATGAGCATGTCTGGGTGATGACCGACGACATGTACGAGCACCTGGTCTACGACGACTTCGAGTTCGTCACGCCGGCCCAGGTCGAACCGCGTCTGCGCGATCGCACCCTGACCATCAACGGCGTCTCCAAGGCCTACTGCATGACCGGCTGGCGGATCGGCTTCGCCGGCGGCCCGGCGCCGCTGATCAAGGCCATGGCCAAGGTGCAGTCGCAGTCGACCTCGAACCCCTCGTCGGTCAGCCAGGCCGCGGCTGTCGAGGCCTTGACCGGCCCGGATGACTTCATTGCCGCCCATAACGAGGTCTTCAAGAGCCGCCGCGATCTGGTGGTGGCGGCGCTCAACGACTGCCCGGGCCTGCACTGTCCGACACCGGAAGGCGCCTTTTACGTCTATCCCTCCTGCGCCGGTGTCATCGGCAAGAAAACTCCGGACGGCAAGACCATCGAGACCGATGGCGATTTCGTCACCTATCTTCTGGAATCCGTCGGTGTCGCCGCCGTGCAGGGCGAGGCCTTCGGACTGTCGCCGCACTTTCGGGTGTCCTACGCGACCTCGACCGAGGTTCTGGAAGAAGCCTGCGCGCGCATCAAGCGGGCCTGCGAAGCCTTGGGTTGAGGCCCGTGGATTGAAGCCGGGTGCTTTTAGCGGGGGTGCGAGGGTAACTTGAGCTTGGGGTGGGGGAAGAGATGCGAATCGCGGTGATCGGCGCCGGCGGGGTCGGCGGTTATTTCGGGGCCCGGCTGGCGGCCGGCGGCAGCGATGTGGTCTTTGGCGTGCGCGGTGCGCAGCGCGACGCTTTCGCGACCTCCGGGATAAGGCTGCGCTCCGGCCTCGGCGACCTGCACATCGAGAAGCCGGTCCTTCTCGACGCCGACAGCGGCACGTTCGACGTGGTTCTTCTTTGCACCAAGCTTTGGGGGCTGGCGGAGGCCGCCGAAGGCCTGCGCCCGCTGCTCGGCGAAAGCACCGGAGTCGTGCCGCTGCAAAACGGCGTCGACGCCGAATACATCGTTGCCGGTATCCTCGGGCCGGCGCATGTCATCGGCGGGGTTGCCTACATCGCCGGCGATATC
>JAJFGM010000546.1 GCA_021776145.1 Kiloniellaceae bacterium
ATCGAGGTCTTGGGCCGCTTGCCTTTATTTGGTTTGGCCATCCATTCGGCCGCCGTGTAGATCTTCTTCACATCGATGCCGGCCACCTTGGCGGCATTTTCTGGCTTGAATTCGTCCTGCGCCAGGAGCCACTTCTTCCAGTCCTCGAAGCCCTTGGTCTGGAACTTGCCCCAGGTGGTGCGCCATTGCCACGGCGTGTTCCGGGTGCCCTGTCCGAAGCCGGAACTGGAGCCCCACTTGTTGTTGACCCAGTCCTTGATCCATTTGGCATCCTGCCAGTTGTTTTCGACGATTACGCGCGCGATGGCGTTGACCACCAGGAGGTCCGTGCCGAGGTTGACGTCAAGCCAGAGCCCGCCATTCTTCTCCGCATAAGCCACGCCGGCGGTGCGCCGCGGGATCATCATGATGCACTTCTGGCCGTTCTGGATGCCCTTCATGATCCACTGGGTCCAGAGAATGGTCTTGGTTTCATACGGGTCCGTACCGCAAATCAGCAGCGTTTCCGCATTCATCCAGTCTTCGTAGGCCGGGCCGAAATTGTCGAAACCGGCATCTCTGAAGCCCGGCGTCGAGGAGACATCCGAGGGCGTGTCGTGGAAGGTGAAGTTCGCCGTGTTGACGTGGCGCAATGCGTATTTTGTGATGGCGTAGGTGTTCTCGATGAACTGGTAGGAGTAGGTCTTGACGCCGAAAGCATTGGCGCCGTGCTTCGTGCGCACATAGTTGCCGACTTCCGCCGCGACATCGAGAGCGAATTCCCACGGCACCGGCTGGAGGATACCGTAGATCCGCATTAGCGGCGATTTCAGCCGATCACGTGTCGGTTTTTGCGGATTGTAACACTTCTGCGCAATGCAGCCGCCACGCAGGCTCGAATCTCCGTCAGTGTTTACGAACTTCGTCTCTTTGTCCGGGACAATCACAACGTGGTGGGGCTCACCCTTATGCAGCACGATATTATGCTGATTGGGCGCCACCCAGGGGCCTAGCGTCTCGACCGGAAAATCGGCCGCGAAGGCGTTCTGGCTGGCCTTCGGCCCCCCGAAGTAGCCGCCGGCCACTGGCCAGCGGTAGACCTTGTAGCCGCAGGCGACGATGCAATAATCGCACGCCGTGGTGATTACGTCCGCGCCCTTCGGGGGCAAGGGAACTTTGGTTTGTGGAATATAATACGGAGTAGACATAGTTCGTTTCCCCTTATCCCTGCAGATTGTCGAAGCGCCCGAAGATCAGGCCAAAAACGCCGACGGCATAGATGTCATCACCCTCGAGTTCGAGCAGTACCTGTGGAAGGCTTTGGTAGGCCTGACCGGAAATAAGAATCCCGTGGCGTGTCAGATCATAGGTCGAAAGGTGCAATGGGCAGGCGCCAAGTGATTTGGTGTCGGCCTTGTAGGTGCCTGTCAGATCTCCGCCCTGGTGGGTGCAGAAATAGTTGAATGCAACCACGTCCTTTTGCGGTCCGATCCCGCCGCCTGCCTCGGTTCCCATCTTGACCAGCATCGACTGCGAGAACGCGCCTTTGTCCGGATATTCAAACGCGACCGGCTTGTCGGTCTTAAGCGCGCTCAACTTGGCGATTTTCTTGCGCGGATAGGTCGATAACACGGCCGGCACCTTGGCCGCTGCGTTCGTGCCCGGATTCATGGTGACCATGATCGTCGCCGTCGTTAAGCCGGACGAAAGTAGAAATTTGCGTCGCGACATCAGGCATTTTCCGGCTGGATGATCCTTCTTCGAAGGCAACCCCTTGCCGCTGGTTTCACGTGTCTTTACTTGGTTTGTCATTGTTCGGATTCCCTTAGTTCGCGTCGGCCATTGCGGGAAGCGGCGCGTAAGGCGGAAGTTTCGGCGTCGGTATCTTGATCTCTTCGCCACTCAGCGATTCAAGGAAGGCGACCAGGTCCTCTTTCTCCTTGTCGTTCAATTTTAGAGGCTTGAGGAGTTTGGTCTTGGACTTCGCAAAGGTGCCATCGGTGAATTCGTTGGTGCCGCCACCTGCATTGTAAAAGTCGACCAGTTCCTCGAAATCGAGGAAGGCGCCGTTGTGCATGAAAGGCGCGGTGTAGGCGGTGTAGCGCAAGGGCGGGGTGCGAAACTTGCCCATATCCGACTTCTGCTTGGTTCTGTAATAGAGACCCGCATCATCTTTTATCTTACGGTACATCTCCTCGGTCACTCCCTTGGCGTATTGCTCGTAGCGGAAGGTGACCTGGGCCATGCCGTTTTCCAGCCAGTCCTCGGCACGAGGAACGCCGAGGTTGTAGTATTTCTGGTCGGTCAGAAGCTGGCCGTTATGGCACTCAATACAATTGGCCTTGCCCTGGAACAATTTGAGACCGCGTTTTTGCTGTTTCGTCAGCGCGTTCTTGTCACCGCGCATAAACTTGTCAAACGGCGTTTGGTCGTGGATCAGGGTGCGCTCGAAGGCGGCGATTGCCTTCCAGGTGTTGTTGACCTTGGGCCAATCATCGCCAAACACCTTGTTGAAGCGCTTGACATATTCGGGAATGAAGGCGAGGCGAGCCTCGACCATGTCGCGTTCGCCATTGCCGGACACAGCGCCCAGCGCCGCGCTCGGCGCCTGCCCTTCCAGTGATTTGGCGGAGCCGGTCCAGAACAGCTTGCCGAGATAGGCGGAGTTGATGACCGTCTGACTGTTGCGCCAGTGAATGACACCCGGATAGCCCCGCGATAATGAGTCGTTGAATCCCCAGCCCTGCTTCTGCGCATGGCAATCGGCGCAGGAAACCGAAGCATCTCCACCGATCCGCGAATCGAAGAACAACAACTTGCCGAGTTCAACTTTCTCCGGTGTTTGCGGGTTATCAAGTGGCACCGGTGGCGGACCGAGGGCTGCCAGCGGCGGGTTCATATCAGCCGATGAGGGAGTTGCTAACCCAAGCGCAATGACGCCTATGGAAGTCCCGATTATCGCCATGGATTGTGATTTGCCCTTTTTCATAGCCCTGTTCCTAATTCCTCTTCTTCAGCCAATCTTCGATCGCCACGTAGTTCACGTTGATCTTCTCTTTCCAGACATGCTCTGGCCCTGTCAGGGGATCGCCGGAAAGAGTCTTCAGGAAGATGACCAGGTTGGCGCGTTCCTCCTTGGACAGGCCAAGGGGTTTGATGCGAGGATCCTTGTTGGGGTCGTTTCCGCCGCCGCGGTTATAGAAGGCCACCACGTCTTCCAATGTCTTCATGACGCCGTTGTGCATGTAGGGTGCCGTTTGGGTCAGCTCGCGTAGCGTCGGCGTCATGAATTTTCCGACATCGGAGCCGTCCGACTTGTGGGTACGGATGTGGGCGCCGACATCACGGCGGATGTTCATGTAGTTCTCTATGCCCATGAAATTGGCAAAGGTGACGAAAGTTATGTGACGCAAAGGATTCGACCAAATTTCGGGATTTTCAGGAACGCCAACATTGTGTGGCTTGTCGTCGGTGAACCTGGCGCCGGAATGGCATTGCGCGCATCCAGCCTTGCCCTTAAACAGCTCGAACCCGCGCTGGGCCGCATCCGATATCTTGCCGGAGTCGAACGGCGC
>JAJFGM010000547.1 GCA_021776145.1 Kiloniellaceae bacterium
TCTGTCGATTATCCACTTCTGGTCGCTGATCTTCCTCTACATCTGGGCCGGACCGCATCACCTTCACTACACGGCCCTGCCGGATTGGGCCCAGACCCTGGGCATGACCTTCTCGATCATGCTGTGGATGCCCTCGTGGGGAGGCATGATCAACGGCCTGATGACGCTGTCGGGGGCCTGGGACAAGCTGCGCACCGATCCGGTGCTGCGCATGTTGGTGGTCTCGGTCGCTTTCTACGGCATGAGCACCTTCGAGGGGCCGCTGATGTCGATCAAGGCGGTGAACTCGCTGAGTCACTACACCGACTGGACCATCGGCCACGTGCATTCCGGGGCCTTGGGATGGGTCGGTTTCGTAAGCTTCGGGGCGATCTATTTCCTCGCCCCCTTGGTTTTCAAACGTGAACGGCTCTATTCGCTGCAACTGGTCAGCCTGCATTTCTGGGTCGCGACCATCGGCATCGTGCTCTACATCACGGCGATGTGGGTCTCGGGCATACTGCAGGGCCTGATGTGGCGGGCTTACGACAGCCTGGGTTTCCTCGAGTACTCCTTTGTCGAGACCGTCGAGGCGATGCACCCCTTCTATGCGGTGCGCGCGCTCGGCGGCCTGCTCTTTGTGCTCGGTTCGCTGATCATGGCCTACAACTTCTGGCGCACCGTGCGCGGCGACCTCCGCGACGAACCTGTGGTGGGCGCGCAACCCGCTGTCGCCGTGGCGGCCGAGTGAGGAGATCGACATGCTAAGCAAACACGGCGTCATCGAACGCAACTCGATCCTGCTGACGGTCCTCATTCTGGTTGTCGTGGCCATCGGCGGTCTGGTCGAAATCGCGCCGCTCTTCTACCTTGAAAGCACCATCGAGAAGGTCAAGGGCATGCGGCCCTACGCGCCCCTGGAGTTGGCCGGTCGCAGCATCTATATCCGCGAGGGCTGCTACAACTGCCACAGTCAGATGGTGCGCCCCCTGCGCGACGAGGTCGAACGCTACGGCCCCTACAGTCTGGCGGCCGAGAGTATGTACGACCATCCTTTCCAGTGGGGCTCGAAGCGCACGGGACCGGATCTGGCGCGGGTCGGCGGTCGCTATTCCAACGAATGGCATGTCGCTCACATGATCGATCCGCGCAGCGTCGTGCCGGAGTCGATCATGCCCGGTTACCCCTTCATGGCCGAACGTGATCTCAAGACCAGCGATATCGCGGCCCACCTGGAAGCCAACCGTGCCGTCGGCGTGCCCTACGACGACGATATGATTGCCGCGGCCGAGAACGACCTCAAGGCGCAGGCGGACCCAGAGAACTTCGATGCCGATGCCCTGCTTGAGCGCTATCCCGGGGCCGTCGTCGGCGACTTCGACGGCGATCCGAGCCGCGTGACCGAGCTCGACGCGATGATCGCCTACCTGCAGATGCTGGGCACACTGGTCGACTTCGACGTCTACCGCGCCGAAGACAACCTGCGCTGAGGGAGGAAGGCCATGCTGAATTTCGAAACACTTTCCTACTTCGCTCAAACCGGCGGGCTCTTGTACCTCTTTGTCATGTTCGCGGTGGTCCTGGCCTATGCGCTGTGGCCGCGTAACAAGGCCAAATTCGACAAGGCGGCGCGCATGCCGCTCGAGGAGGACTGATCGTGGCAAGCGTTCCCGAACGAGACGAATTTACCGGCACCGAGACCACGGGGCATGAGTGGGACGGCATCAAGGAACTCAACACGCCATTGCCGCGCTGGTGGTTATGGACCTTCTATGCCTGTTGCATCTGGGCCGTTGGTTATTGGATCGCCATGCCGGCCTGGCCCCTGATCAGCGACTTTACCGGCGGCGTCCTTGGCTATTCCAGCCGCGCCTTGGTGGCCGAGCGCATCGCCGAGGCCCGCGCCGGGCAACGCCAATACCTCGATCGCATCGATGCCGCTTCGACGGCGGAAATCGCCGCCGACGCCGAGTTGCTCGGTTTTGCCATGGCCGGCGGCCGCTCGGCCTTTGCCGTCAACTGCTCGCAGTGCCATGGCCAGGGTGCCGCCGGGTTTGTCGGCTATCCCAACCTCAACGACGACGACTGGATCTGGGGCGGCGATCTCGAGGCGATTGAAGCAACGATCGCCTATGGCATTCGCTCCGGACACGACGAGGCACGGGAAAATGAGATGGCGGCTTATCTGCGCGATGAACTGCTCGAGGCCGAAGATGTCGCGGCCGTCACCGACTATGTCTTGTCGTTGTCCGGCGCAGGCGGCGAGGCGGCGTCGATCGCGCGTGGGGCCGAGGTCTTTGCCGAGAATTGCGCCGCCTGCCACCAGGAGGGCGGCGTTGGCAGTAGCGACCTCGGCGCGCCCGATTTAGCCGACAAGATCTGGCTTTACGGTGGCGATCGTGAAACCGTGCATGCGTCGATTGCCAACGGCCGCGGCGGTGTCATGCCGAACTGGGATGCACGGCTGGACAGCGCGACGATCAAGCAGTTGGCGATCTATGTTCATTCGCTGGGCGGTGGCGAATAGACATCGCGACAAACGAGATCCTGGCGAAGCAGCGGGTCGGCCCAGGCCGCACGGGGCTTCGCCATAGCGATGCA
>JAJFGM010000548.1 GCA_021776145.1 Kiloniellaceae bacterium
CAAGAGCAATGCCGCGAGCGCCGCGCTGCCGCCCCGGCGCGCGGCGGCCCGCGCTTGGATCGCCGCGAATTGGCTCCCCGGTTTCGCGCCCTGCGAGACCATATCCCACCTTTCATGATTATCGTTGTCGGTTAAGATCATCGCCCATACCCGGACCGAGCCCAAGTCCTCGTGACCCGGTGCTTGGAGGCCCACCGACAAGCAGCGCGAGTTTCCGACCGCAGCCAACCCAGGCGAATGCAGCATGAGCAAAGACACACTTCGCAAGGTCCTTTTCATCGCCGCCGACCAGTGGCGCGCCGACTGCCTTTCCCTGCTTGACCACCCAACGGTCAAGACCCCCAACCTGGACTCCTTGGCGGCCGACGGCACCTGTTTCCTCAATCACTTCGCACAGTGCGCGCCCTGCGGGCCTTCGCGCACCAGCATGCTGACCGGCATGTACATGATGAACCATCGTTCGGTGTGCAACGGCACGCCGCTCGACAGGCGACACGGCAACCTAGCCTGGGAAGCGCGGAAAGCCGGTTACGACCCGCTGGTATTCGGCTACACCGATACCAGCATGGACCCGCGGCGGTCGCACCCCGCCGATCCGGCCCTGACGCGCTACGAAGGCATCATGCCCGGCTTTTCGATCGGCATGGAGTTTCACGAGCTGCGCATGGAGCCCTGGCTCAGCCAACTGCGGCGCAAGGGGCATGTGCTGCCGAAAAGGCCTTTCGAAGTCTATGGCCCGCGACCCGACTACCCGGGCAGTGCCGAACGCGGCCACAGCTTCGCGCCGCCGATCTATGACGCCGAGGACAGCGATACCGCCTTCCTGACCGACACGATCCTCGATTACCTGTCGCACCACAGCGAGGCGGCCTGGTTCCTGCACGGGGTCTTCCTGCGCCCGCATCCGCCGCTCTTCGCGCCGGAGCCCTATAACGCGCTCTACGATCCCGATAGAATCGAACTGCCGAAACGCGCCGCGAGCAAAGCGCAGGAGCAGGCGCAACATCCCTATCTGGCACGTTGGATCGAAGACCGGGAACGCATCGGCTCCTACAGCGGTCATGACGTCAACGTCGTCGATCTGCCCGATCATGAAATCCGCCAAATGCGCGCCAGCTATTACGGTTTGATCACCGAGGTCGACCACCATCTCGGGCGTATCATCGATCACCTCAAGGCGACCGGCGAATACGATCAGACCCTCATCGTCTTCACCGTCGATCATGGCGAGCAGCTCGGCGACCACTGGCTGTTCGGCAAGGGCGGCTACTTCGATCAGAGCTTTCACATTCCGCTGATCATTCGCGACCCGCGGCCACAAGCCGACGCTGGCCGCGGACGCCGCATCGACGCCTTCACCGAGTCCGTCGATCTCATGCCGACGATTTTGGATTGGCTGGGGCGTCGGCCGCCACGGCAGTGTGACGGCGCATCGCTGCTGCCCTTCCTTCAGGGCAATGCCCCGGACGATTGGCGCAGCGAAGTCCACTGGGAATTCGATTTCCGCGATCTGGGACTGGGCGGCTTAAAACCGGAATTGCTCAGCGAAACCTGCAATCTGGCTACGATCCGCGGCGCGAAATACAAATACGTGCATTTCGGCGGATTTGAACCGCTCTTCTTCGACCTCGAGGCGGATCCAGGCGAATTCAACAATCTGGCTCAGGATCCCGCTTACCAGAGTCTGGTTCTGGATTATGCGCAAAAGATGCTGAGCTGGCGTCTGCGTTACAACGAGCGCACCATGACGGCACAGCGCCTGACCCGCGCCGGCCTGGTCGACGCCGAAGCCATGCCGTAAAGGCGGACAGGGCCTTGGGCCCCGCTTAGACCGCCTCGGCGCCGTAGAAAAGCGTCACCTTGTGGGTCGCCTCGGCGAAGAACAACCAGCGCTCGATGAAAATCCCAAGCAGCCCGTTGAGCACGGCCAGCAACGCGGCAACAACCGCCAGCGGGCCGGATCCGAATAAAACCAGAAGCGTCAAGGCGATTGGCAAGACGGCGCCAAACAGCAGGGCGAGCCGGCGCAGCTTTCCGACGTGTTTACGGGCTATCTCGTAGCCCATCTCCCGCATGACGTAGTTTTCCTCGCTGTGCGGCGGGTCGAGTTGGCGCACGCGGCCAAGCGGGGCGAGTCCCGTTGCCGTACCACTGCTGCTGACCGCAATCGCCCTATCCATGCCGCGCCAGTAGAGCAGCTTGAGGCTCCAAGCGAGCAGCAGGCAAAGCACTGTCAAGGCGGCGAACCAGTCCGGCTCAACAACGAAAGATGCAAAAAGGGCCTGGGCGCAGAGCGCGCCACTGGCAAGCGCAAATCCAAGGTAGACCGGCACAACCAAAGGATGATGCCACTGCGGGATGGTCTTCAAGGAGGCATAAATCTGACCGGTGCAGTAGACTGTTGCCGCGGCCCCCAGGGCCGCAAGGACGGCCGCCAGCGCGGCGAGGCCGCCAAGCGTCTCCATGGGCGTTTTCATGAGGCCCCACGCGGCCAGCAGCGCCAGCGCCGGCATGAATGTCAGAACGGCCATCACGCCTTCCCTGGAAAGCCAGGACGAGCGCCATTGGCTGAAGGCCCGCCAAGCACGCTCGGGATGGCCGAGGTGAAAGGTCGAGGCGAGCAGGCCGAAAACGATCAAGGCCAAGGCAACGACCAATGTGGTCAGGCTTGGCCCGCGGTCGAAGGGCAGGGCGCCGGCGGCGGTCAGCAGAGCTACAAGCGACAGCAGGCCATAGCCGGCACCGGAAGCGGTGGTAAAGAAGAGTACGGAAAGCGCCGGATGCATGAAGTCGCGATCGCTCCGGCTTGGCTCCGCCGGATCCCTGATGGTCTAGTCGGAAAGCGCCTGATCGAGCCAGGCCAGAAAACCGCCGCCGCCGGCGGGCTGCAGGGGCTTGGCGGTGGAGGCAGCCTCCTTCCGGGCCGGACGCGGTGGCAGGTACTTATTTGTCGGCCGATAGTCGAGCTCGGGCATGAGATCCATGCCGCCTCGCTCGACCGTCAGCTTCGAGACATTTGAGTTGGGATCGGCGAAGTCGCCGAAATGCCGCGCCTTCGCCGGGCAGGCATTGACACAGGCGGGCTGGCGTTCGGCCTTGGGAATGGTCTCGTTGTAGATCCGGTCGATACACAACGTGCATTTTTTCATGACGCCGCCAAGCGGATCCATTTCTCGGGCGCCGTAGGGGCAAGCCCAGGCGCAGAGTCCGCAGCCAATGCACATTTCCTCGTCGACCAGCACGATGCCGTCCTCGTCGCGCTTGTAAGAGGCACCAGTCGGGCAGACGGTGACGCAGGCGGCATTTTCGCAATGTAGGCAGGAACGCGGAAAATGTACGGTGCGGCCAGCGTCGCCCTCGCCGACCTCGTAGCCATGCACGCGGTTGAGCCAGGCCCCGGTCTGTTCCGGACCATAGGGATTGAGGTCCGACAGCGGTGCGGGATAGCCGCCGGTGTTCCACTCCTTGCAGCTGACGACGCAGGCCTGGCACCCGACGCAGGTATCCAAATCGATCGCCAGACCAAGGCGTTTGGGCGGCGGCTGCGCCGGCAGGCTGGTCATTTGGCGCCTCCCTTGCCGCCATCGCCGGTCTTGCGGTGAAAGGCCGCGCCGTAGCGCAGCCGGCGCCCATGCCTGCCAACACCGGGCGGTGATTTTAACACCTCGAACTGCGGCTGCGTCACTTCGTCTTCCTCGGCGCCTGCCTTTTCGACGCGCACCCGCAGGTCGTACCAGGCGGCCTGGCCGGTAATCGGATCGCTGCAGGAGTAGCGATAACCGTTCTCGCGTTCTGGCAAGAGATCGTCGATCAGATGATTAAGCAGGAATCCCTTGCGCGCTTCGCCGGCGCGGGAATCGAGCCCCCAGCTGCCGCGCCGCTTGCCGATGGCGTTCCAGGTCCAGACCGTATCGGCGTTGAGCCCTTCCATAAGACGAACCCGCACGCGAATTTTGCTATGGCGGCTGGTCACCCAGACCCAATCGCCATCGGCGATGCCCTGCTTGGCCGCCTGGGCGCGGGCCATATAAAGCCGGTTGTCGCCGTGGATCTGCCGCAGCCAGGCGTTTTGCGAGCCCCAGGAGTGGTACATGGCCATCGGCCGCTGGGTCACCGCGTGCAGCGGGAACTCGCCCTCGGCGGCAGTTGCGTCCTCGAAGGGCGCATACCAGATTGGTAGGGGATCGAAGTAGGTTTCGACCCTTTCGCGGTGTATCTCGGGCGGCTGAACCACGCCATGGCCGCGGGCGGCGAGGCGGAACTTCTGCATCACTTCGCTATAGAGCTGAAAGACGATGGGATTGGCGGCTTCGATGAATCCCATCTCGACGGCATAGTCGAGATAAGCCTTGTTGGCGTGCTTGAAGTAGCGTTGCTCCGGAGCCAGGTGATCCTGCCAGAAACACTCGTTTTCGATATAACGCTGCAGTTGATCCGGATTAGGCGCGCCCTTGCCCTTGTCGCTCCCGTCGGCGCCACGCCAGCCCATAAGACTGCCGACGCCGGGCTTGCGCTCGTGATTGACGATGTAGTCGGGATAGCCGCCGGGGAACTTTGGCGTGCCCTCGGCCGTCGTCATGCCTGGCAGACCGAGGCGGGCACCAAGTTCCAGAAGGACATCCTGAAAGGGACGGACATCACGGTCCGGCTCGACGACGGGTTGACGGATGGAATCCGCCGGCCCATCGGGTTCACAAATCGGCCGATCGAGAAGCGAGATGCAGTCCCAACGCTCCAGATAGGTGGTGTCGGGCAGCACCAGATCGGCGTATGGCACCGTCTCCGAGAAATAGGCATCGGAATAGATGATGTGCGGGATCTTGTATTCGCCGCTTTGCGGATCCTTCGCGGTCAGCATGTCCATGGTCTCGGAGGTGTTCATCGCCGAGTTCCAGGCCATGTTCGACATATACATGAAGAGCGTATCTATGGGGTAGGGATCGCCCTTGTAGGCATTGGTGATGACGCTGTGCATCATACCGTGATTGGACAGTGGGTTTTCCCAGGAGAAGGCCTTGTCAATGCGCCGCGGCGTGCCGTCGGCCTCCACCAACAGGTCCTCCGGGCCGGTCGGAAAGCCGAGCGGAGGACCGGGCAGGGGTGTGTTGGGGGCGACCTCGCCAACCTTGCCGGCGGGTTTGGGACCTGGCGGAGCCGGGCGCGGGAAGGGCGGCTTGTAGCGAAACCCGCCGGGACAGTCGACGGACCCAAGAAGCACCTGCAGCAGGTGCAGGGCGCGGCAGGTGTGAAAGCCATTGGAATGCGCCGAGATACCGCGCATGGCATGCACCGAAACCGGGCGCCCGATCATGCGTTCGTGGCGTTCGCCCTTCCAGTCCGTCCAGGGTTGTTCGATGACAATTTCTTTCACGAAGGCCGCCTCGGCCAGTTCGGCGGCAATGCGCTTAATGGTGGCAGCCGAAATGCCGCAGCTTTCGGCCACCTTCTCGGGCTCGAAGCGCGCATCGAGATAGCGCTCGGCAAGGAGCTGGAAAACCGGAACGGCGTAGCGGCCGTCGGGCAATTGGAAGCGGCCCTTAAGGGCCGGCTTGACCCCGGGTTCGCGAGCATGGCGCACTTCGTCTTGCACGCGATCCCAAACCAGCGGTTCGCCGGAAGGGTCACGCACAAAAAGCCCGTCGTCAGCGGCACCAGGGGACTCCACGACCAGCCAGGGAGAGTTGGAATAGCGGATCAGATAATCGACATCGACCTTGCCGGCACTCAATAGTTCGTGAATCAACGCAAAGATAAAGAGCCCGTCGCTGCCCGGCGTCAGGCCTATCCACTCGTCGGCAATGGCGGAATATCCGCTGCGCACCGGATTGACCGAAACAAACTTCGCGCCACGCGCCTTGACGCTGGCCAGGCCGGTCTTGATTGGATTGCTGTCGTGGTCCTCGGCGACGCCGAACATCATGACATAGCGAGTTCGCTCCCAGTCCGGCTGGCCAAATTCCCAGAAGGATCCACCAATCGTATAGATTCCACCCGCCGCCATATTGACCGAACAAAAGCCGCCATGGGCCGCATGATTCGGCGTTCCGAATTGGCTGGCCCACCAGCCGGTCAACGCCTGGCTCTGGTCGCGACCGGTAAAGAAGGCAAGGCCGCGCGGGTCCTCATTGCGAATATGGCTGAGCCAGGTCGTGGCCAGGCTCAAGGCCTCGTCCCATTCGATTTCCTTGAATTCGCCCTTGCCGCGTTCGCCGACCCTGAGCAGGGGCTTGCGCAGCCGCGCCGGCGAATAATGCTGCATAATTCCGGCCGACCCCTTGGCGCAGAGCACGCCTTTGTTCACGGGGTGGTTGGGGTTGCCCTCGATGTAGCGGATCGCGCCATCCTTCAGGTGGACGCGAATACCGCAGCGGCAGGCACACATGTAACAGGTCGTGTATTTGACCTCGTCGCCGACGGCTGGGGAGGTGTCGAGGTTGCGTGAAGAACGCGGGGCGGCGTCCTGAACCCTGGCAGTCATAAAGCTATTTCCGCTGAACGGGGCGCCGCGGGGCAGGGCCAAACGGCTGAGGCGTGGCGACCAACGGCGCCACGCTGTCAGACTAGACGTCCGGACAGGCAATTCTTAGAGCCAGTTGGACCCAATGGGTGAGTCCACCCGGCACAATCCCGGGATAGGCGATACGCCGCCGCCCTGGCGGACATTTGGCCTGGTATCCAGTTCGACCGAGGCTGGATTTCCCAGGCAAATGGCTGAATAAAAAAGACAATTTTCCTGTCGACACTCTGCGGTCTTGAATACCACGCTTTTCCGCCGCAGCTTGCCTGGAGGGGTCTTCGCGCCTAGACTTTTGGCCAGGAATATGGGGCCAACTGAGGCCAAGCCGCCGGTTCATTGCGAGGGACCGACGGAACGCGGGCAGACAGGCTCCCCCGGGGATTGGCAATGCGCGATCTTATTTTTCCAGTCCAACACAACAGCGGCGTCGGATTGCAGATGCAACTGCGCCGGCAGTTGGTCGACGCCATCCTCGACGGTCGCCTGTCTGGCGACGAGCCGCTGCCATCCTGCCGCCGGCTGTCAAAGGCCCTGGGCGTCTCGCGTAACACCGTCGTTTTGACTTACCAGGCCCTGACCGACGAGGGATTGTTGATTTCGCGCGAAAGGGTGGGCTTTTTCGTAAATTCGGACATGGTGTTCGAGCAGGCCGCCGGTCAGCAAAAAGGCGCCCCGGCACCGACCGGGGGCCAGTCCGTCGACTGGTGGCACCGGTTCAAGTTCCGCCCCTCTACCCAGGTCATGGTCAACAAGCCCAAGGACTGGAAACGATTTCCCTATCCCTTCGTCTACGGACAAACCGACCCAAACCTGTTTCCCGTCGCCGCATGGCGCATGTGTTCGCGGCAAGCCCTTGCGGTCGAGGCGATCCAGAACTGGACCGAGGACGGCTTCAATGAAGACGATGCGCGGCTGGTCGAAGAGATCCGCACCCGGGTTCTGCCACGACGCGGCATCAAGGCTTCGCCGCAGGAAATCCTCATCACAATGGGGGCGCAGAACGCGCTATTTCTGATTGCCCAGCTCTTGGCCGATCGCAGCTCGACCATCGGTGTGGAGGAGCCCGGTTATGTTGATGCGCGGGGCATATTCTCTCTGACCGGCGCCAGGCTCAAGGCGATACCGGTCGATGGCGAGGGCATTGTCGTCGATGACCGCCTGGACGACTGCGACTGCGTCTACGTGACGCCCAGTCACCAGTCGCCGACCACGGTGACGCTGCCCTTGGAGCGCCGCGTTGCATTACTGGAGCGTGCATCGCAACACGGATTTCTGCTCATCGAGGACGACTACGAAGCCGAAACCAACTTCGTCTCCTCGCCGACCACGGCCTTGAAGTCGATGGACCGGAACCAGCGTGTCATCTATGTCGGCAGCTTTTCCAAGTACCTGGCACCGGGCCTGCGTATCGGTTACATGGTGGGGCCGGCAGAATTGATCCAGGAAGCGCGGCTTTTTCGCCGTATGATCATGCGCCATACGCCAGCCAACAATCAGCGCACTGTCGCGCTGTTCATCGCCGGCGGCTATTACGATTCCCTCGTCCACCGCCTGCAGCGCGGCTATCGTGGGCGTTGGGAGCTTATGGGCGAGGCGCTTGACCGCTATCTGCCGGGCTGCGCCACGACACCGTCTTTCGGCGGCACGGCCTTTTGGATCAAAGGACCGGAAAGTCTGGACAGCGACGTCTTGGCGACCAAGGCATTCAGCCAGGGCATTATCATCGAACCGGGATCGATCCACTTCCTCTCGCCCAAGCCGCCACGCAACTATCTGCGCCTTGGTTTCTCGTCGATCGAAGCGAAAAAGATCGAACCCGGAATTCGCCTCTTGGCCGAGTTGATCGATCAAGACGCGTAGGGCCTGTTGAGATTCAGGTTGCGGTCTCGGTTCGAGTCAAATTGGCCCGCAGTGCGGAGCGAGAAGGAAGGACATGCTGAGCATATTCAACGCCGAGCAACGCGGCTGCGGTCCAATTGGACCGAACCCCTTCGGGGCGGGGCGGATTTTTGCCAGGGCCGCGTCGCGCGTAGCTTGTGGGGGCCCCACCCCACGGCGCCACGCGCTCCTTCCCCTGGCAAAAATCCGCTCCCGCCGAGGCCGTAACCTGAACCTCAACAGGCCCTAACACGATTGATGCAAGTCGCCAAGATTCTGACACATTGGGCAATTCGATTTCAGCAGGTAGGGAAAAGGACAGGATTCACCGCGGGTTCAGTTGTC
>JAJFGM010000549.1 GCA_021776145.1 Kiloniellaceae bacterium
AGCGAAGTCGCCGAAGGATGCGGCGGCGGATGCCGAGCGCCGGGCGCAGCGGTATTACAGGGTCTAACCTGACAGCCGGCGCCCCTTCGACAGGGGCGCCGGCTTTCCTTTTTTGCAAAGATCCTACATGGCCCTGTTGCACGCCAGTGAGACTACCCCGCGGGTCAGCTTCCTGGCGCGCTTGAACAACAACCGCAATCTGCTCGGTTTCCTGTTCATGTTGCCGGCGGCGGCCCTGCTTCTGACATTTCTCACATACCCGCTCGGCCTTGGAATTTGGCTTGGCCTGACCGATGTCAAGGTCGGCCGCCCCGGTGTCTTCATCGGCCTGGAAAATTATATCTGGCTGTTCCGCGACAGTGTTTTCTGGTTGTCGGTGTTCAACACCTTCCTTTACACGGTCGTCGCCAGCTTTATCAAATTCGGGCTCGGCCTGTGGCTGGCGGTGCTTCTCAACCGCCACCTGCCTTTCAAGGCCTTTCTGCGCGCCATCGTGCTGTTGCCCTTCATCGTGCCGACCGTGCTTTCGGCGCTGGCCTTTTGGTGGATCTACGACTCCCAGGATTCGATGATCAGCTGGTCGCTGATCGAATTCGGTCTGCTGGACGAGACAATCGATTTTCTCGGCGACCCCAACAATGCCCGCGCCTCGGTGATTGGCGCTAATATCTGGCGCGGCATTCCCTTTGTCGCGATCACCCTGCTCGCCGGATTGCAGACAATTTCGCCGTCGCTTTACGAGGCTGCGACCATTGACGGAGCCAGCGAATGGCAGCGGTTCCGCCACATAACCTACCCTCTGCTGACGCCGATCATCGCCGTCGTCATGACATTCTCGGTGCTTTTCACCTTTACCGACTTCCAGCTGATTTGGGTCATGACACGCGGCGGGCCGATCAATGCGACCCACCTTATGGCAACCCTGTCGTATCAGCGCGCGATCATGGGAGGCGCCCTCGGCGAAGGGGCGGCGATCGCTACGGCGATGATCCCGTTCCTTTTGGCGGCCATCCTGTTCAGCTATTTCGGGCTGCAGCGCCGCAAATGGCAACAGGGAGGCGGCGATGACTGAAAGTGTCGTTCGACGCTCCAATCCCGAGCGTGAGGGCATGGCCTATCTGGAGAACCTGCCACGCAAGGTGGTGACGGTTTACATCCCCCTGGCCATCTTCCTCTTCGTTCTGCTGTTCCCCTTCTATTTCATGGCCGTCACCTCGTTCAAGACCAACGAGGATTTGCACAGCTATCGCGGCCTGGCCTCGCTATGGATCCACGAATTCACCTTCGAGCACATCCGCCATCTGCTGTTCGAAACGGACTATCCGCGTTGGTTATGGAACACCATGTTCGTCACCATAACCGCGACTTTCCTGTCCCTGTTCTGCGCGGTCTGCGCCGCCTATGCCATCGAACGGCTACGCTATAAGGGCTCGCGTACGGTCGGCATGCTGATTTTCCTCGCCTATCTGGTGCCGCCCAGCATTCTCTTCATTCCCTTGTCGGTAATGATTTTTCAACTCGGCATCTTCGATTCCAATTGGGCCCTGGTGCTGACCTATCCGACGATCCTCATTCCCTTTTGCACCTGGCTGCTGATGGGTTACTTCCGCTCGATCCCCTACGAGTTGGAAGAATGCGCCCTGATCGATGGCGCGACGCGTCTGCAGATCCTGGTGAAAATCGTCCTGCCCCTTTCGGTACCCGGCCTGATCTCGGCGGGCATTTTCGCTTTCACGCTGTCCTGGAACGAGTTCATCTATGCCCTGACCTTCATCTCGTCAGCGCAGAACAAAACGGTTCCGGTCGGTGCGGTGACCGAACTCATCACTTTCGACGTCTATAACTGGGGCGGGCTGATGGCCGGAGCCCTGCTGGGGTCTCTGCCGGTGGCGATCCTCTATTCCTTCTTCGTCGAGCACTACGTTTCGTCGATGACCGGCGCCGTCAAGGAATAGCCGACGCGGGCTGCGCGGTCGCACGGACTGAGCGACTGCCCGGTCTTCGCTTTCGGCACCCGGCGCGGCCTCAAAGATCGGCACCGGATTGCCGTCTTACAATTGCGACAGGTTGTAGCGTTCGAGAATCTTGGTGAGCATCGCGCGGGCGTTGATCAAGTGGTTTGCGTGCGTTTCGTACGCCCGCTTGGCATCGCCGGCGAGTATGGCGTCGATCACCGCCATGTGGTCGTCATTGGATTTGCGCGGCAAGGGACGGATGCGCAGTGTCACCATGCGGGCACGGTGGATCTGGTCCGCGGTGGCGAAAGCGATCTGGGTCAGACGCCTATTGCCAGCCAGCTCGATCAGGTTGCGATGGAAGCGATCGTCCGCCGCGGCCCAGGAATCGAGGTCGCCGCGCTCGAGGGACTCGACCATATCACGGTGCGCCTCGATCATCGGCGCGATCTCGCTTTCCGTCGGATGACGTTCGGCGAGGCGTTCGGCGGCACGCGCCTCGAGGCAGATCATGATCTCGTAAATTTCCCGCATATCCTCCGGCGAAAGCGGCACGACCCGCATACCACGGCGCGGTATGATCTCGACCAGGCCCTCGCGCTCAAGGCGGATCAGCGCCTCGCGCACCGGCGTCCGGCTCATCTCCAATTGCCCGGCCAGGTCCTGTTCGAGGATTTGCAGGTTGGGCGGATAGTGATTGCCCATAAGACGCTGCTTGATCGCGCCATAGGCGCGGTCGACCAGGGATCGGCGCGGTTTGGGTTCCACCTTATCCCCCGTCGCGGTGTCGGCAATTTTATTCACGCGTCGTACTCCCAGTGCACCGGCGCGCGCCCCGGGACCGGAGAACGGAAAAATGCGACGGCCTCGCCCAGCAGACATCCCAGGTAGACGGTTCGCAGATCGGCGCCGCCGAACGCCACGCTGGAGACATTGCCTAGCCGCTGGCTTTCGATCTTGTCAAGGTGCGGGCGCCCGACCTCGCCGGCGGCATAGGCAGCCTCGACCCAAGCCAGGTGCGCCACATCGCTGTCTTCGAGGATCGTCTCCTGGCGCCCGCCCGGCAGGATGCGGACCACCCGGTTGCTCACGATGCTGACGATCCAGACCGCCCCTTCGGCATCGATGGCCATGCCGTCCGGGAACGTGCCCACACCGAATTCGGCGACAGTCTCGCGGTCTTTCAGGTCGCCGCCGTCGGTAATGCGGAAGCGCGACAGTCGCCGGGCAAAGGTCTCGTTGACATAAAGGTGTTCGCCGCCGGCGTCGAGCGCGACCTCGTTGGTGAAGCCGAGACCGTCGGCGACGATGCGGGTGCCGCGTTTGTCGCGCAGCACGATGAAACCATCGGCGACGTCGCGGTTGTAGGCGCGGTCCCGTGGTATCAAGCGGGTGCTGACGGTAATCCAGGTGCGCCCGGCGCTGTCCTCGGTAACATAGTTGGTCGGCGGCAGCGGGCGGCCGTCGACTTCGCAGACAAAGTCCGCGAGCCCGCCGTCGCGCATCAAATGATAGACACCGCCGTCCGTCGCCTCGCCCCCCAAGTGGGCAACCAGGAACGACCCGTCGCGCCGCAAGGCGATGCCGTTCTGCTTCAGGTCACGTGTCCCGCCATGCAGGAACTCGGTTTGCCCACCATCGGCGCCAATGCGCGTCACGCCGCCCGCCCAATTGGATACGAACAGGACGCCCGACCGCGTCGCCAGTACACACTCCGGCCGCAGCAGGCCCCGCCCGCGAAACTCGATCTCCGGCAGTTCGATCACACGGTCGCTCCGCCGCCGGCCGACGCGCCATGGCGGCGCGCGGCGGCCCTTTGCGAACACTTGCGACGCGGTCCGGTTAATCTCGATCGCATTGACACATCTTTTCCATTGACACCGCAACGCAACGGCGTCGCGCTCCAAGCCGCCAATCAAGCGGTTTTATCCGTCCGAAAATTAATGTATACATTATCACAGATCGTCGATGTGAAGCAATCGCCGCGCCGGCGGAGTGCAAGCGACGATAGCGGTCATTGCGGTCCAGGACAGCGCTAAGGAAGACTGATGAACGAAAACCGACTGCGCGAAGAGATAGCCTGGTTTGGCCAGTCGCTCTTCAATCGCGGCTACGGCTGTGGCAGCTCTGGCAATATTTCGGTGCGCCTGGACGACGGTTTCCTGGTCACGCCGACCAACAGCAGCATGGGTCGGCTCGATCCGGCGCGCATTTCCAAACTCGACCCGCAGGGGCGCCATCTGTCGGGCGACAAGCCATCGAAGGAAGCCTTCCTGCACACCTCGATGTACGCGGTCCGGCCGGACGACCACGCTATCGTTCATCTGCACGCCACGCACTCCGTCGCCGTCGCCTGCATGGCCGACGTCGACCCCGAAGACGTGCTGCCGCCGATCACCGCCTATTACGTCATGCGCGTCGGGAAACTTCCCCTCATCCCCTACTTCCGGCCTGGCGATGCGGCCCTGGCCGACGCGGTCGCGGGCGCGGCGCGGCGGCATCACGCCATGCTCCTGGCCAATCACGGTCCGGTGGTATCGGCCAAGGCACTGGACGCGGCGGTCTATTGCGCCGAGGAACTGGAGGAAACCGCCAAGTTGTTCCTGCTGCTCAAAGACCGGCCGATGCGCTGCCTCGACGAGGTCCAACTGGCGGAACTAGCCGCGGCCTTTCCGTCCTGAGCCGATCCATCGGACGAGATCCCATCGGAAAAAAAGCAAGAGAGAAATCACCCATGCACGTCATCACCGTGACCTTCAAAACGAACCCCGGCCACGAGGCCGCCTTTCTGGCCCGGGTCCGGCAACAGGCCGAGGACTCCCTGGCGCGCGAAGAGCTCTGCCATCAGTTCGACGTCTGCACCCACGACGACAATAGCAACGAGGTTTTCCTTTACGAAATCTACGAAGATCCAGCCGCCTTTCAGGCGCACCTCGACAGCCAGCACTTCCTCGATTTCAGCCGCGATATCCAGGACATGGTCGCCGACAAGACGGTGACCAGTTGGCGCCGAATCTTCCCCTGACACAAAACATCTTTACCTTGAGCAGAGGGGCCGCAAAGCCCTACAGACTCACTCTCTAGAAACGGAACACATACATGGGCCTCGGCAACGAACTTCACATTGCGGTCATGCCAGGGGACGGCATCGGGCTGGAGGTGATGCCGCCCTGCCTGGACCTTTTGAAGATCCTCGAGCGCGACATCGGCGGTTTCGCCCTGGGTTACGAGCACCTGGAGGCCGGCGCCAACCTCTACCGGCGCACCGGCAATGCCATGACCGACGCCACGGTGAAGCGCGCCGGCGCCGCCGACGCGATCCTGCTTGGCGCCATGGGGCTGCCCGATGTCCGCCGTCCGGACGGCCGCGAGATCGCGCCGCAGGTCGACCAGCGCGCGAT
>JAJFGM010000550.1 GCA_021776145.1 Kiloniellaceae bacterium
AACAGGTTAACGCAGGCTGGTCCGACGCAGGCGAGAAAATTGTGCAGCCTTGCGCTGCCGCCGAGGCCGCGCCCCTCAGGGCGCGTTTTCGTCGACGATGCAGGCGGCTGGCAGGTTGGCATAGGCTTTGGTGCCGACGCCAGGGGTGCTGTCCAGATCGAGGCCGCCGCCGTGCATTTTCATGAAACCGAGCGACAGTGGCAGGCCAAGGCCGGTGCCCTCGTATTGACGGTTCAGGCTGCTGTCGATCTGCTCGAAGGGAGAAAAGGCGCGCATGATGTTCTCTTCGGCGATACCGATGCCGGTGTCGCTGACCACGAAAGTGAAACCGCCGTTGATGTCGCGTCGCGCGGAGACCTCAATGGTGCCGCCGTCGGCGGTGAACTTGACCGAGTTCGACAGAAGATTGAGCAATACCTGCTTGACCTTGCGTTCGTCGATCCTGAGCCTTGGCAGGCCTTCGGGCAGTTTGACTTCCAGGGTCTGGTTGGCCCGCTTGGCGCGTTCGGCAACCAGTCGGCAAACCGCATCGGCCAGTTCGTAGGGGCTGACGATATCCAGATCGAGCTTGTGGCCGCCGGCCTCGACCTTGGCGACGTCGAGGATGTCGTTGATCAGATTAAGCAGGTGCTCGGCGCTCTCGCGGATATCGTTGGCGTAGCTTTTGTACTGCGGGTTACCCAGGGGGCCCAGCAGTTCACTTTCCATGATCTCGGAAAAACCGATGACGGCGTTCAGCGGCGTGCGGAGTTCGTGGCTCATGTTGGCGAGAAATTCGGTCTTGGCGCGGCTCGCCAACTCGGCGAGCTCCTTGGCTTGGACCAGGGCCTCTTCGCGCGCCCGCAACTGCGTGACATTTTCGGCGGTGCCGCGCATGCCGAGGAATTCGCCGGTATGAGGGCTGTAGACCGGCAGGCCGCTGAGACGGAAGAGATGCAGCTCACCGGCCTTGTTGGTGATCTCGACCTCGAGATTGCGGAATGGCCGGCGCTGATTGCCGTCGATCAGATCTTGCAGCTCACGGCAGGGTTTGGCCGGCAGCTCGGTGAGCGCCTTGCCTTTCATTTCGCGCGGATGAAATCCCAGGGCGTCGCTGACCCGCGGCGAAATGAAGGTCAGGTTTAGCGTCGGGTCGCACTCCCACACCCAATCCGATACCAGGCGCGTGATATCGTCGAGGCGGGCCGTTGCCTCGGCCAATGCCCAGGTGGCGCTCTTCAGGCGTGTAATGCACTCGAAGACGTACCCGGTCGCGGCTATGTTGCCGGCGCTGTCTTCAATTTCCCAATGCTGCTGGTGGTAGTATTCGTGCTGGCCGTTGACAGAAATGCGGACTTCCTGCGGCACGGATTCCGAGGTTTCGAATTCCAGGCCCGGCCACTCGCGTTCCTGCAAGGCGGCGCGCAGCTTGCCTGGAAAAGAGCCGACGGCGGCCAGCGGTTTGGCGATGCGGCGAAAGGCCTTGTTGGTGTAGATAACCTGACCGTTGCGATCGAGAATGCAAATCGCCGAGCCTTCTTGGATCATCTCGCGCTGCAGTGCCGCCAGCAATGCTTCGGTATCGGCCTCGAGTTCGCCGGTAGCGGCATCGTTTGCCGCGCCGCCGCGATCGGCATCGCGCGGTGTAATGACTTCCTGGCCGAACTCGGACTTCCGCGCCACCAACTAGCCCCTCGTTCGCCTGAGTTCACTTTCCTCGACGGCCATTACGGCGTCTTGGAAATCCGGATCGCGCTGCCAACTCTTGAGGACGTGTTCGGCGTTTTCCTGGTTCATGTTATCGAAAAGCGCGGTTGCCCGAGATAGATCCTGCGGTTTCATCGCCGTCCCCTTCGCCCGTGTCAACATGAACATGGTCGCGAAGTTCTGCTTTGGCATGCGATTTACCCTGCAGATGACGGCGAGGCCTTCGCCGCCGTTGTCGTAGACCAGGCGCCGCAGACGCGGCAGCACAATGCCACTGAGTGCCGCCAGCATGGCCTCGAACAGCGGCATTTCACCCTGCCGCAAGACCTTGATCAAAAGCACTGGCGTGATCGCCCCGGCCTCGGCGAGGCGTTCGGCGAGGCGTGCCGCGACATCGGCGACGGAATCGCCCTGGGCCGCCTCCTTGCCAAGGCCTTGGACGGTCTTCTCCAGTGCATCGTCGAGCTCGGTCGGGTGAATGTTGAAGTCTTGCAGGAGCTGTCGGCGCAAGGCCGCGGCGACCCACCAAAGCAGCCGCTTGGCCAGGTGGCGTGGCAGGTCTCTGCGATTGACCAGGGGTTCTTGGTAGCTGTCGATGCGCCGCGAGGCCTCGACGACATAGGCCATGGTGGTCTCGGAAATGCTGGCGTCGGGATTTTCCAACAGGGTCTGAATGACGTCCTCGTTTTCCGACTCGACCAGGGTCGCCGAGACCGGCTCGCTGAGGCCGCGCCGCCGGGCAACGGCGATTTGGTGTTGATGGCCGCGGTGGCGGACGATCTCGATCAGCTCGGCGTCACGCAACAGGTCGCTTGCCAACAGGACCGGCAGCGCGACCTCGATTTGGTCGTTGGCCAATGTAACCAGCAAGTCTCGCGGCACGTTGGGTGCCGTCGCCAGCGTCTCGGCAAGATGCCGGCGAACGGGGGTCTCGAACGCGCTCAGCAACTTTCGCAAGATCTGCGAGATCAGATCGCGTTCGTGCTCGGTCAGCAGACGTTCGCGCTGCGCCGTCAATTCGCTGATTTGCCCGGCCAGCGTGCGACGTGCCGCGACCGAGCTGTCGAGGGCGAGCTTCAGCAAATACTGGATATCAGGCTCGTGGCCCGCCATCAGGCAGTCACTCCGTCGGTATGTGCCGAACGCGCCTTGACATTGGGGCCGTCCCGTCAAGCAGGGTTCTAAAATCAAGTTATGCCTGATGGTAGTTAATTAAAGTTAACACACTGTAAAGGTTATCATCGCTACAGCCGCTTCGAAATCTCGGAGGGTGAGAAGGCCGGAAGCATAAATATCTGATAACAATCACAAAAGTCCGTTCGAGACTCTTTGGGGTACAGGAGACGCCGAGGCCCCGAACGATGAATTCGGAAGAAAGCAACTTCCGCGTATTGAAATTCAACGGCAATCGCTCGATCGTCCGGCGCCGGCCGTGGCGCGCTTTTACGCTTCCTTAAGAAGTTTTGCGCAATTTTACGCAAATGCAGGTAAACAACGGTCTCACCCAACTCGGTCCGGCATTCTTCAGGGTGCTCGAGGCCGCGACACGACCGCCGGAGACGGCAACCCTGGCCAAGCGGGTCGAGAAGCCGCAACCGGGCGCCGATCTCGAAGCGGCGCATAAGGCCCTGACCAGCGGGCGCACCTACGCGCGCGGCTCCTTTGTCAATCTGAGCGTCTGACCGCGAATTCATCTCCAGAACGGGCGTTGGTCGCGACACCCGCCTCCGCGATGCATCTTCTCATTTTTGCGTTGTGCCGAGCTTGCTCGGAATTCGTCATCGCCGCACACTGGGGGCATGGTCGATCACACGCCGAAAGCCCAGAACTTCATCGAACGCATCCCCGAGGGCGATGATCGTGCGCGACGTGTTTGCGACGCCTGCGGCTTTGTCGACTACGAGAATCCGAAAGTTATCGTCGGCTCGGTTGCGGCTTGGGGCGACAAGGTCCTCTTATGTCGCCGGGCGATCGAACCGCGGCTCGGCTTTTGGACCCTTCCCGCCGGCTACTTGGAGCAGCACGAAAGTGCCGCCGATGGCGCCCTGCGCGAAGCCTGGGAGGAAGCCCGGGCGCGCTTGGAAGTGGATCAATTGCTGGCCGTCTATTCGATCCCGCGCATCAGCCAGATCCAGCTCATCTACAGGGCACGCCTGATCACCGACGATGTCTCGGCTGGTCCCGAATCGCAGGAGGTCGGCTTGTTCAGTCGCGCCGAAATCCCATGGGAAACACTGGCATTTCCCAGTGTCCATTGGGCCCTCGGCCACTACTACGAGCTGCTCGGGGTCGCGAATTTTGCGCCGCGCTGCAACCCACCACAAGAGACCGCGGTAGACGGCTTCGAATAGCGTTGTTCAGACCGGAAAAGGGTTCATCGTGAAGGTGACCTGCCGGCGAGTCGCGACCGCTGCCGTTTCAATTCCTGGAATAGAAAGTCGGCGAGGGCGCGCACGCGCGCCGACTGGCGCAGGTCGGCGTGGCTGAGGATCCACAGATCGATGTCGCCAAGACCCTCCGGCAGGGCCAAGCGGCGCAGGTTTGGATCGGAATCGCCGAGGAAACAGGGAAGTACCGCCAACCCCATACCGGCCTTGAGGGCGTGGAACTGATTGACCAGGCTGTTGCAGCGATAGGTGATGCATTCCGGTGGAACGGTCGCGTCGAGCCAGGCTTTGAGACGATTGGCCTCGGCGTCTTCTTCCCAGCCAATCCAGTTGAAGCGTGCGGCATCGAACCTGGTTTCCGCCATGACCTCGGACCGGCCGGCGATGCCGTCGAAAGAGGACGCGGCGGCGTAAATCGCCGACGCGAGGCGCGCGACGCGCCGCCCGATCAGACTTGATTCCGGGCTGCCGGTCGGACGCACCGCCAGATCGGCTTCACGACGGGTCAGGTTGAGCATGCGGTTGTCGACGATCATCTCAAGGCGGATCTCCGGATAAGCCGCCTGAAAACGGGCCAGGGGTTCAACCAACAAATGATCGGCGAGGTCGTCCGGCGCGGTCAGGCGGATCCGCCCGCCGAGGCGCTGGTCGCGGCCGCCGATGCGCCGCTGCAGCGCCTGCACCTCGGCTTCCATGCGCTCGGCGACCGCGGCGAGTTCCTCGCCGAGCGCCGTGGGCCGATAGCCGGTGGCGAGGCGGTCGAAGAGCGGCTGGCCAAGCTTGCTTTCGATCGCCGCGATGCGGCGAAAGACGGTCGAGTGGTTGAGGCCGAGGTCGCGCGCCGCCTTTGACAGCGTCCCGCCGCGGACAACAGCGAGCACGGACCGCAGGTCGTCCCAGGCGAGGTTTTTGTGCTGTGCATTCACGCAAATACACCTTGCGAAATTTGTGAATTGCGATGCGCAGACACACACCACATTTTGACGCAACGGACAAGGCCTCAATACCCCGCGCGCCGCCAAAGGCCATGCCGAACAGTGTCTTCCGCGATGGCGCCGCGAGACTTCACACAAGGAGAGATCATCGCATGCCCGAATCCAGCTACGCGGCCTTGTTGTTGCGTTTATGCCTGGGCGCCATTTATCTCGCCCACGGCTTGATCCTGAAAGTCATGACTTTTGGCATGGCCAACACGGCGCAATATTTCGACTCTCTTGGTCTGCCGGCATCCTTTGCATATCTGGTTGTCGCCGCCGAAGTCGGCGGGGGTGTCCTGCTGATTCTCGGCATCAAGACGCGATGGGTGGCCCTGGCCCTGACGCCGGTCCTCATGGGCGCGATCTGGGTTCACTCCGGTAATGGTTGGGTGTTCAGCGCCGCCGGCGGCGGCTGGGAGTTTCCGGTGTTTCTACTTCTGGCGTCGCTGGTGCAGGCGCTGCTCGGCGATGGCGCGTTAGCGGTGACGTTGCCGCGGCGGCTACGGCCATCGCCGACGTGACCTCGCCAGCCACCCCCAAATTGAGTAGGAGCGCACGATGAAGGCAATGATCTCAGGTGTCTGGCACGCCGATATCGATCCGCAAATTTACGCCGCGGCTCGCCGCGATGCTGGGCCCGAGCCGTTCCGCCATTGGGTGACGCCGGCGGGCGAGGGCCGCTTTACGGCTGAAGCCGGGCGCTATCACCTCTATGTGTCGCATGCCTGTCCTTTCGCCCACAGGGTGATTCT
>JAJFGM010000056.1 GCA_021776145.1 Kiloniellaceae bacterium
CGGTACTCGATATCGAGTTCGACCAGGGTCTCGGAATGCTCGGAAACAAAACCGATGGGCACGACGATCAAGGCGCGGCCTTCCGCACCAGCGTTTTCGATCTCCAAATCCGTCGACGGACCGATCCACTCAAGCCGTCCGACGCGGCTTTGGTAACACAACCGCCAATCCAAATCGGCATCGCCGACAGCCACTGCCAGAGCATCGGCGGTTCGTTCGACCTGCCATTGATAGGGATCGCCGCGTTCAACGGTCCGCTTTGGCAATCCGTGCGCCGAAAACAGCACCCGTGGCTGCTCGTTCGAAGGGCAATCCTGAAGCGCCAGCTTGACCCTCTCCGCCATTGCCGTGATGAACCCGGGTTCACGTGGATAGCAGCAGATACCGCGTGATGGTACCGATAGACCGCTGTTCCGCGCTGCCTCCGACCATTCACGCATCGAGGACGCAGTGGTCGTTGTCGAAAACTGCGGATATTGCGGCAAGAAGACGATTTCATCGGGCCCGAAGGCTTTGACGTCCGCCACCACCTCATTCGCGCGGGGATGCCAATAGCGCATGCTGGGAAAACACCTGACGGTGCCTAGATCCGTAAGCGCCGATTCAAGCGATCTTGCAGCCGCCTCGGTGTTGCCGAGGAGCGGCGACGAACCACCGATCTGTGCGTAGATCTCGCGTGCAATTGGCGCACGCCGGCCGGAAATGAAACGCGCCAACAACCAGCGCAAGGGTCCCGGCAGGGGAATGATCGCCGAATCGTTAAAAAGGTTGAACAGGAACGGGCGGACAGCCGCCGGGCTATCGGGCCCACCGAGATTGAACAGGATAACCGCAATGCGTTTCATCCTCGAACCAGATCCACAAGCTGTGCAACGTGCTCCGGTGGCGTCTGCGGCACGATCCCATGTCCAAGATTGAAGATGAAGGGTCCCTTTCCAACGGTCTCGAGTATGTGCCGCACCGCCGCTTGCATGGGATCACCGCCGGTCACCAGCAGCAAGGGATCGAGGTTCCCTTGCAGGGTAGCTTTCGGTTGCAAGGTGTCGCGCGCCCAGGTCAAGGGCAGCGTCGTGTCAAGACTGAGACCCTCGCAGCCACTTTCGACGGCAAAATCGCGGTATAACAGGCCGGCACCGCGGGGAAATCCGATCACCGGAATATCGGGATGCGCCGCTGCAACGCGCCGCCTGATCTCAGCTACCGGTCGCAGACACCAGCGCCTGAATTCCGCCTCCGGCCAGACGCCTGCCCAGGAATCAAAGATCTGCAGAATCTCGGCACCCGCTTCGACCTGCGCGATCAAGTAATCCGCCGTCGCCTCGACGAGCAGGGAAATCAGATCGGCAAAACTATCGGGCCGGCTGTAGGCCCACGACTTTGCCGTCGCGAAATCCCGGCTCGACCCGCCCTCGATCATATAGCTCGCTACGGTCCAGGGCGCGCCGGCAAAGCCAATCAGCGCCGTCTCCGCCGGCAACTCCACAGCGAGGCGCCGCAGCGTCTCATAAACCGGCGCCAGGGTTTCGTGCATCGCCGCCGACGACAGACGCGCCACATCTTCAGCGTCTCTCAGGGCCTCAAGTTGCGGACCTCTGCCTTCTTCGAACCAAACTTTCTGCCCCAGGGCATGGGGAACGACCAAGATGTCGGAAAACAAGATCGCAGCATCGAAGCCATAGCGGCGGATCGGCTGCAGAGTCACCTCGACGGCGGCTTCCGGCGTGAAACAAAGGTCGAGAAATCCGCCGATTTCGGCGCGGCGACGGCGGTACTCCGGCAAGTATCGACCGGCTTGACGCATCAACCAAATCGGCGGCCGTGGCAGGCTCTCGCCGGCAAGAGCCCGCCTCATGAGCTTTTCAGCGGATTTCATTCCGTCGTGTTCTTTCCGTACTGCTGTTGGCCGTACTGCTGCTAGCGAACAAACGACTGGCCTGCCGATAATCGTAAGTGCTGGCAGGATGTGAAACTGGAGCTGTCGGTTCACCGGTTGGCTTGCAAATGAAAGGTAGTTTCTTTGCCGCCTCGAAACCAGACCCTCTGACGGTTAAATCTCAAACCCGCGAATACCCTCTCTTCTTCAACTAATCTATTATATTTAAAGAGTTTATTGTTGTTGCTGTTGGGGCTGTGAGAGCTGGGGATTGGAGAATTGCCCCCAGGTTGATCCGCCTCAAAACGTTCTTGCAGGATGCCGAACGAGACTGTGTATGGAGCCGGGGAGTATTTGCCAAAAGGTTGGGCACCTTGCTGTCATCGAACCCAGGGCGGTGCAAGGGAAGTGGGGATAACTGGGAGACGGTCGCTCGCGAAATGAGGTTATCCCGGGTTTGAATTTCATCCCCTGCGAGGCGCGCAACTCTTGGTAGGGAATTTCATATGACCGGCACAGTTTTTTGCGGCCTCGGCGCAACCCGATGCTTATCCCCTGCTTTCACAATCTTGCCCGGCAGTGATACACATCAGGAAATGGCGTTCTTGTGTGGCGAGCGCGCTTACAAGGGCGGCAGTCGCCGACAACTCGGCCAGGCTGGGGGCGCCGGAATACGTTCCGATGGCCGGCCCGAAATCGAGGATAGAGCAGCACGATGACGATGCATCATCTCCATCTTGTATCCGATGCCACCGGTGAAACAATCAATTCGGTCGCCCGCGCCTGCCTCGTGCAGTTCGAGGGTGTCGAGCCCATCGAGCACGTATGGAGCCTGATCCGCACGAGTGGACAGATGGAGAAAGTCATTCAGGGAATTTCCGCCGACCCCGGAGCGGTCCTCTACACGATGGTCAACGAAGGCCTGCGACGTGAACTGATCGAAGGTTGTCGCGGGCTTTCGGTGCCGTGCATTCCTGTGCTCGATCCGGTCATCGGCATGCTGGCCAGCTATTTTGGCGTCGAAATGGCGGGTCGACCCGGACTTCAGCACGCCCTGGATGCTGAATATTTCGATCGCATGGAAGCGATGAACTTCGCCCTGTCGCATGATGATGGCCAACACTTCGCCGATCTGAACTCGGCGGAGGTGGTCATTGTTGGGGTCTCGCGTACCTCGAAGACACCAACCTGTATGTATTTGGCCAACCGCGGCATCAAGGCCGCCAATATTCCCATTGTTCCGGGGTGTCCGATCCCCAAACAACTGCTGGAGACAAGCGAACCGCTGGTTGTTGGATTGACCAAGGATCCGGAATCTCTGGTTCAGGTGCGCAAGAACCGTTTGCGCTCAATGGGGGAGACCGATGTCGAGACCGACTACGTTGATCTTGAGCTCGTGCGCGCCGAGGTGGCGATGGCGCGAAAGCTCTGTGTGCAATACGGCTGGCCCTTGATCGATGTGACGCGGCGCTCAATCGAGGAATCGGCGGCGACCATTATGGGGCACCTTACACGCCATCGCGATGAGTAGGCCCGGCTCCAGACCGGTGCCTCCCCGCGTGACTCAAGGCTACGGCCACGGCATTTCCCAGACCGGCCGGCAATGCGTGGGCGCCATCATCCGGGTCGCCGGTGTGGAGCGAGTGCCTTGACTCTCCTCTTAGCCTCACAAAGCCAATCGCGCCTGCGTCTGCTGGTCCAGGCCGGCGTTGCCGTCGAAACGCAGCCCGCCCATATCGACGAGACGGAAATCAAGACCGCTCTGGTGTCGCGAGGTGCTGCACCTGACGAAGTCGCGCTGCGCTTGGCCGAATTGAAGGCCGAGCGAATTTCCCGGCGTTGGCCGGACGCTCTTGTTATCGGCGCGGACCAGATCCTGGTCTGCGGCACGAAGTGGTTCGACAAGCCGCGCGACCGCGCCGAATGCGCGGCGCACCTGCGCGCCCTGAGCGGTAAAAAGCACAGCCTCGAAACAGCCGTTTGCGTCGTCCGCGCCGGTACCCGAATATGGCATCACCATGATCGCCCGGAACTGACCATGCGACCCTTGAGCGCCGCGTTCATCGAAGACTATCTCGGTCGCTTGGGCGAGAGCGCCCTGTCATCGGTGGGCGCGTACCATCTCGAGGGGCTCGGCGCACAGCTTTTCACGCGCATCAAGGGCGACTTCTTTTCCATCCTCGGTTTGCCGCTGTTGCCACTTCTCGATTTCCTTCGCCGTGAGGGACTCTTGTCGGAATGACGCTCTCAGGCCACAGCAAGCTGGCCGGTGTCGCCGGTTGGCCGATTGGCCATTCGCGGTCGCCGCGGCTGCACGGCTTCTGGCTGCAGAAGTATGGCATTGACGGAGCCTACGTGCCGCTGGCAATCGCGCCGGACGACTTCGAAACCGCGTTGATGGGATTGGCGGCGGCTGGCTTTCGCGGCATCAATGTCACGCTGCCGCACAAACAACGCGCCCTGGAGCTATGCGATCGTGTCGATGCCACGGCGGCACGCATCGGCGCCGTAAATACCATCGTGATGACGGCCGACGGCCTCGTCGGCAGCAACAGCGATGCCTTTGGATTCCTTGAGAATTTGCGCCAAGGCGCGCCCACGTGGGAGGCGAAAAACGGGTCCGTCGTCGTTCTCGGGGCTGGCGGCGCCGCGCGTGCCGTGGTTGTCGCCCTGCTCGATGCCGGCGTTGCGGACGTTCGGTTGGTCAACCGCACCGTCGAGCGTGCAGAGGCCCTGGTTGCCGACATGCAGGCGGTTGCCGAAATCCAGGCGGATGCGGGACAGCGGGCGAGCCTCCAAGCATTTCCATGGGACAATCACGCTGATGCGCTTTCTGATGCCGGGCTTTTGGTCAACACCACCAGTCTTGGTATGCAGGGACAAGCGCCGCTCGAGCTCGAGCTCGACGCACTACCGGTCGGGGCCATCGTCAACGACATTGTCTACACGCCACTTGAAACGCCGTTGTTGGCGACGGCAAAAGGACGCGGCAACCCTTGTGTCGATGGCCTCGGCATGTTGCTGCACCAAGCCCGCCCCGGTTTTGAAGCCTGGTTCGGGAAGCTGCCCGAAGTTGACCAGGAGCTGCGGGATTTTGTCCTCGAAGCCTAGGGGCGGTTCGCGTTCATGATGGAACACGACGCATGATCGTACTGGGATTGACCGGCTCCATCGGCATGGGCAAATCGACAGCCGCAGCCATGCTGCGTCGCATGGGTCTGCCAATTCACGATGCCGACGTGGCAGTGCATCGCCTCTTGCGGTCCCGCGGCGGTGCGGTTGCCGAGGTGGCAGCGGCCTTCCCCGGAGTCGAATCCAACGGTGCCGTCGACCGGGCTTTGCTGGGCCAGCGTGTCTTCGGCGATGCCGCCGCTTTGGCTCGGCTGGAGGCCATTCTGCATCCGCTGGTGCGCTCCGAGGCGCGCAGCTTCCTGCGCCGCGCCGCCCGCCGGCGGTGCGACATTGCCGTGCTCGATATCCCGCTGCTGTTCGAAACCGGCGGCGAGCAGCTATGCGACGCCGTTGTCGTGGTCACGGCGCCAGCGTTCGTCCAGACCGGCCGGGTGATGGCGCGCCCCGGCATGAGCCAACAGCGCCTGGCGACAATTCGCGCCAAGCAAATGACCGAGGCGGAAAAGACGCGACGCGCGGATTTTGTTGTACAGACCGGTCTGGGCAAGGATTGCACATTGCGTCAGCTGGCCACAGTCATCAGACTGCTGCGGGCGGCGCCGCTGCGCTGGCGCCGCGGGAACCGGTCCTACTGAGGCCAGCGCGCGCCGCTCGGACCGAGGCGACGGGGAGGCGAAGGTGCGCGAGATCGTACTCGATACGGAAACCACGGGGCTCGATCCGGCGGCGGGACATCGCGTCGTCGAAGTCGCCTGTCTCGAGCTCATGCAACATTTGCCGACCGGCCGAACCTATCGCGCCTACATCAATCCGCAGCGCGACATGCCCGACGAAGCGGCGCGGATCCACGGCCTCACCGGCGAATTTTTGGCGGACAAGCCGGTTTTTGCCGACATCGCCCAAGAGTTCGAGGATTTTATCGGGTCGGCGACATTGGTCATCCACAACGCCGAATTCGATCTCAAGTTTCTCAATTGGGAACTGCGGCGGCTTGGCCGCCCCGCCCTGGAGTCATCGCGCGCCGTCGATACGGTGGCACTGGCGCGGCGCCGCTTCCCGGGCGCCCAGGCCAGTCTGGACGCCCTGTGCCGGCGGTTCGAGATCGACAACTCGGCGCGCACCTTTCATGGCGCCTTGCTCGACTGCGAACTTCTCGCCGAGGTTTATCTGGAGCTGCGCGGCGGGCGGCAGCCGGGGCTGGAACTGGATACGGCCCGACGCAGCCCACGTGCCGCGCAACAGGCCGAGCGCAAGCAACGACCGGTCCGCCCGCATGCCGCCAGCGCAGAAGAGAGCGAGGCGCATGACACCATGTTGGACGGCATCAAGGGGCCGGTTTGGAGGCGTTAAGGGCCGGTCAAATGTGCTTCAAGCCTCGGCCGGCTTTTCTTCCGTGTCGGCCGCGGCCAATGCCGCTTCTTTGCGATTTTTGTACAGCTGCGCAAAATCGATGGGGTTCACCACCAGGGGCGGAAAACCGCCGTCTCGGGTCGAGCCCGCGAGAATGGCGCGGGCAAAGGGGAAGAGAAAGCGCGGCGTCTCCACCATGAGCAAGGTCTCGGTCTCGGCCTCGCCGACATCATCTCCCAAGGTCACGACCCCCGCATAGTCGATCTCTGCCAGAAAAGCCGGCGTGCCTTCGATTTTGGCATCGGCGTGCAGCGTCAGGACGACCTCGTAGGTATTGTCCTGCAGGCGGCCCGGGCTGACATCAATAGAGATGTTGAGCTCTGGTTGGGTCTTGGCCATGGCCGCATAAACACCCGGTGCGTTCGGGTTCTCGAAGGACTGATCCTTCAAGTATTGAGTGTTGATGACGAAGGTCGAATTTTGATCGCTGTCGGCCATGAAGTGCTCCTAGATATAAGCGGCCTGGGCTATCACGCTTTTGGGGGACTGACAACCAGCGAGCACAAGGTGGAGATCAAGGCAGGTTTTTGCCGATTTCGCCGTTTTGCGGATTGAAACGCAGCATTTCGCAATTGCTCACGGCTTCGCCGGTGAGCCCGCGAATGAACCCCCAATGACTGACCACCAACAGTCCGCGCCAAGTGTCGTCTTCGCGCTGCGCCGCGCCGAAGGTGCTGCATCGTTGCGCCAATTCGGCCTCTGTTTCGCAAGGGTCGGGCCACCAGCGTTCCTCCAGCTCGCCAAAGTCGAAGTCGGGCCAGCGCTCCTTCAATTGCGAGCGCGGCGAGCCGATATCGCAGGCGAAGTAGGTACGCTCGCGCACCAGCGGGTCGATCGTGACCGGAAGGCCAAGGTGCCCGGCGATGATCTCGGCGGTATGCAATGTGCGCCAGTAAGGACTGCTGATAATGCGTTCGATACCGCCGATGGCCAAAAGGTCCGCGGCCGCGGCGTCGGCCTGGCGTCGTCCGACGTCCGTGAGCTTTGGGTCCTCAATGCCCGGGTCGACCCGCGTCACCGAATAGTGGACATTGAACTCGGATTCACCATGCCGCACCAGAATCATTACGAAATTCCCTTGCGCCCGCCAGGCGGCGGCGGATCTCCTTCGTCATCGTCGTTGACTTCGCGATATTCACCTTCGATGACATCCGATCGTGGCCTACTGTTCGGTCTGTGAGTGGAATGCCCCTGACGCAGCTCGACGCCGTCGGTATTCACGTGCCGCCCGACAAACCGCCGTAGGACCGCGCGCAGTGCCGGTACGAAGAGCAGCAGTCCGAGACCATCGGTGACGAATCCCGGTACCAGCAACAGCGCCCCGGCCAGTAGAAGACAAACTCCGTCAAAAAGTTCGCGCGCCGGCATAACACCCTTGTCGAGATTGGCCCGCGCGCGCTCGAGGGTCGCCAAACCCTGGGACCGCAATAGCGCCATGCCGGCCAAAGCGGTCAAAACCGTGGCCAAAATCGTCGAAAGTGCGCCAATCTCCTCGCCAACCTCGACGAAAACCGCTATCTCGATCAGCGGTACCGCGATGAAAGCGAGCAACAATAGTAGGGCCATACTTGCTCTTTCCCAGGCACTAACTTATGTACAGACGAGAGGCCGCGTCACGCCCGGTACGGCCGCTCGGGACACTCGTAATCGAATGAATGACGGCTTCCAGTTTCTTGACATAATCCTTTTCGCCGCGATTGCCGCATTTTTTGTGATCCGGCTGCGAAGCGTATTAGGTAAACGCACGGGGCACGAGAAAAAACCCGAACGTGATGGCGGAGATCGCCGTGCCGAGGAAGAGGCCGGCGATGACACGGTCATTCATCTTCCGGAACGCGAGGACGACGGCATCAAGGATGTACACTTCGAAGATCTGCCCAGTGGCGCGCAGGACGGAGATGGTGACGACGATGCGGCGGCGGCTGGATTGACGCGCATCAAACTCGCCGACCGCAATTTCAACGAAGACGAGTTCGTCAACGGCTCCCGGGCCGCGTTCGAGATGATCATCGGCGCCTTTGCCGACAACGACACGGCAACCCTGCGGCCGCTGCTGTCGAACGATGTCTTCGATAATTTCGACAGTGCCATAAAGGAACGCGAACGCCTGGGTCACACGCTCGAAACGACGTTGGTCGGCATCACCGAAGCGCAGATCATCGAAAGCGAATTGCAGCAGAAAACGGCCTTCGTCACCGTCAAGTTCGTATCCGAGCAAATCAACGTGACGCGCGATTCCGATGCTCAAATCGTGGAGGGCGATCCCAGCCATGTGGCCAAGATCACCGATATCTGGACTTTCGCCAGAAACACGCGCAGCCGGGATCCAAACTGGGCGCTTGTGGCGACCCGCAGCCCCAACTAAGAACCGCCGCCGCGCCGCTACGGCGCGGTTCGCGCGCGACCTGGCACGGTTCTTTTTCCTGTCTCTAGCGCTGTGGCTGGCGGCCTGTGAAGAAGAGCCCAAGCCGGCCGAAGCTCCGGTTGCTCGCATCGAAACGCCGCCGGCCAAAGCGGAACTCGGGCTGGTGGCAACGCCTTTCGCCGCTCTGCCCGGCTGGAGCGAGGATCGTTTGGCCGAAGCGCTGCCGGCATTGCTGCGGTCCTGTGAACTCTTCGCCAAACGCGATCCGCAAACCAAACTGGGACCGAACGCCCTGGGCGGCACCATCGCCGATTGGCTCGAGCCTTGCTCCGTTATGACTGAACTCGATCCACAGGACGACGAGGGCGTGCAAATCGTCTTCGAAGCCTGGTTCGAGCCAATGAAAGTGACCGATGGGTCTCCGGATTCCGGCGATAAGGGCACCTTTACCGGCTATTACGAGGCCGAATTGGCGGGAGAATGGGCCCAGAAAGGGCCGGCTGCGACCCCGGTCTATGGCCTGCCCGATGATCTCGTGAGAGCCGACCTCGGGCATTTCGCGTCCGATCTGGCTGGCCGGCGGATCATCGGAAAGCTCGAAGGCAATCGCCTCGTGCCGTATCCCAGTCGCGCCGAGATCGAGTCCGGAATGCTCGCCGGGCGCGGCCTCGAGCTGTTCTGGGCCAAGGATGCCGTCGATGCCTTTTTCCTTCACGTGCAGGGCTCTGGACGGGTTGTCTTTCCCGACGGCAGCAGCCGGCGCTTCGGGTTTGCCGGTTCGAACGGTTTGCCTTTCTATGCCATTGGCCGCGCGCTCATCGACGAGGGTCTGGTGCCGCGCGGTTCAGCGTCCATGCAGTCGATCCGCGATTGGCTTCGCGCCAATCCGCAAGAGGGCCGGCAAATCATGCAGCGCAACGCACGCTTCATCTTTTTCCGCGAGATCACCGGGCCGGGGCCGATCGGCTCGCAAGGCGTGCCATTGACCGCCGGTCGCAGCTTGGCGGTCGATCCGGCCTTTATTCCCCTGGGGGTCCCGGTGTTCCTCGACACCACCTGGCCCGGCAGCGATCGGCCCTTGCGCCGGCTGATGGTGGCCCAGGATACCGGCAGCGCCATCATCGGGCCGGTGCGCGGTGACTTCTATTGGGGATCGGGCGACGCGGCCCTGGAATTCGCCGGCGGCATGAACCAGCGCGGGACTTATTACCTGCTCTTGCCCAAGCCCGTCGCGGCCAGGCACAAGTCAACGAGTTGACGAAAGCCCGAGAAGCGGCGAAAACCCTGCGGCACAGGTGTGACAGTCGCGCGCCATCGGCGGACGGTGGTTTGCCGCCAGTAGCGGCTTTGTCTTGTCCGAAACTTCGGGCCAAAGACAGGAAACATTCGTATGGCTTCAGAGTCTCCCCGCGTCGGCCTATTCGTTACCTGCCTTGTCGACCTCATGCGGCCGCGGATCGGCTTTGCCGCGGTCAAGTTGCTGCGCCTGGCCGGTTGCCAAGTCGAGGTGCCGCGGCTACAGACCTGCTGTGGGCAGCCGGCCTATAATTCCGGCGATCGCCACGACACCCGTGACATCGCACGCCAGGTCATCAGAGCCTTTTCCGAATTCGACTACCTGGTCGCACCATCGGGGTCCTGCGCGGGCATGATCCGCGAACACTACCCGGCGCTGTTTTCCGACGAGCCTGAGTTTGCCGCCGCGGCGCGCGATCTTGCGGAGCGGGCCCACGAGCTGACCAGCTTTCTCGTCGACGTGCGCGGCATGACGCGGGTCGAAGCTCATTTCGAAGGGGCCGTAACCTATCACGACAGCTGCGCGGGCCTGCGGGAGCTGGGGGTGAGCCAGCAACCGCGCGCCCTACTGGCCAGCGTCGAGGGCCTCGAAATGACCGAACTGGTCGATGCCGACATCTGTTGCGGCTTTGGCGGCACCTTTTGCGTCAAATATCCGGAAATCTCCAATGACATGGTCGGTCGCAAAAGCGCGCGCATTGAGGAAAGCGGTGCCGGCACTCTGCTCGCCGGCGATCTCGGCTGCCTGATGAATATCGCCGGCAAACTCAAGCGCCAAGGGTCCAAGGTCGAAGTCCGCCACGTCGCCGAGGTGTTGGCCAATATGGGCGGCGGCGCGGCAATCGCCGAGCCCGACGGCGAAGGCTGAAGCAAATGCAATCCACAGCAGACCGTTTCAAGGACAACGCCCGCTCGGCCCTCGAAGATGTCGATCTGCAGCGTGCCCTTGGCCATGTCAGAACGGGATTCGTGCACCGGCGCGCCATCGCCGCCGAGCGTCTGCCTGAGTTCGAGGCTTTGCGTGACGCGGCACGCGACATCAAAGACCACACCTTGGCGCACCTGGATCTCTATCTCGAGTGCTACGAAAACCAGGTCGTGGCGACGGGGGGCGAGGTGCATTGGTGCACCGACGCCGCCGCGGCGCGCGACAAGGTTGTCGAGATCTGCAGGTCGGTCGAAGCGCGCAGTGTCACCAAGGGCAAATCGATGATCGCCGAGGAGATCGGCCTCAACGATCATCTCCAGGAGAACGGAATCGAGCCGGTCGAGACCGACCTCGGCGAGTACATTATCCAGCTGCGCAATGAGTCACCGAGCCACATCATCGCGCCCGCGGTGCACGTTACCCAGGACATGGTGGAGGCCGACTTCCGCGCCCACCACACGCAGTTTCCCGAAGACCGTCAGCTTTCCGAAGCCAGTCAGTTGGTCAACGAAGCCCGACAGGTGCTGCGCCAAAAGTACCTCGAGGCCGATGTTGGCATCACGGGCGCCAATTTCCTCATTGCAGAAACTGGAACCTCGGTCATCGTCACCAACGAGGGCAACGGAGACCTCACCCAGATCCTGCCGAAGATCCACATTGTCATCGCCAGCCTGGAAAAAGTGGTCCCAACGCTGGAGGACGCCACTTCGATTCTTCGTGTGCTGGCGCGCTCCGCCACCGGCCAGGAGTTCTCCGCCTACACCACCTTCAGCACCGGACCGCGCCGCGAAGGTGACCTCGACGGACCCGATCAGTATCACGTCATTCTACTCGACAATGGGCGCAGCGGGATGTTGGGCAGCGAGTTTCAGGATATGTTGCGGTGTATCCGTTGCGGTGCCTGCATGAATCA
>JAJFGM010000551.1 GCA_021776145.1 Kiloniellaceae bacterium
TTGTCGAGGTCGGCGCCTGCGGCGTCTGCCGCACCGACCTGCACGTCGTCGACGGCGATCTGACCGAGCCCAAGATCCCCTTGGTGCCGGGGCACGAAGTCATTGGGCGGGTCGTCGCCCTTGGCGCCGGCGCCGATCGGCGCGTGACCATACCCGGTGCTTGATGGAGACCAAGACCTACCGGATCTCTCAAGCCGAGCGCAAGAAGATCGAAAAGCTCTTTGCCAGGATTACATATCCAATGAGAGCGTCTTGGCAACGGCAAAGGGCATCTGACTGCGCTCGAGCCAGCCGAGCTGTCGCTCGACCCGGGCGAAGTTTTCCTTGAAGCTGAGGGTGAACAAGGTTTTCCACCTGACTTCTCCAGGGGCCAGCTTCGGAGCACCGTGTGATCGTCTCAAAAATTGCGCTCGTTCTTTTGCTTATGCGCGTATTTGATGCGCAAATCACAGGTCATCACGTCATTATTGTATGGTATCACCGATCTCTGATATTCTTGGACTTATTTGACAGCTCGACCACTGTGTTTGACTGGCGATAAATGCGAGAAGAACTGCGGCCCTATTATCCGATTAGTCCCTACGGCAAAGCCGAGGGATATATGGTCGATCGCACCGGCATGCGGCGGGTGCATCTCGTCGATGCCTTTTTTTGGGTTATGGTGCTCTTTTTGGTTTGGTTGCCATGGCCTTATCTGGTCGAGATTTATTTCAACGGCTCACGTCCAACCGGCTTACTGATCGCCGTTCTAGGATTTGGCGCTCTCGTCTTTTTTCGGCTGCGGCTCGTGCGGTCGGTTGTGAAGGATTGCACGCGTCGGTCCCCGGAATTCCTTGAAGAGGACCGCAAGTTCAGTTGGCCGAAACGCATTGCTGTGGCCTGTGTCGGTTCGGCGCTTGGCGTCTTCACTCCAGTGGTTTGGGATGACGTTTGGCCGATTTTTCTACCGTTCCCCTGAGGCATGCTGCCTGCAATGCCCGCACCGTCCCGGCGTCAAAGCCTTGCTAGGTAGTATGCGCTCTCCCGCGGCGATGCGCGCGTAGCGCCACGCCGTTGAAAGGCGGCTACATGGTCGTCTCCGTGGCGACCGTCCGGCCTCCCCGACCTTCGGCGATTGGGCATAGCCTGTTACGCTCAGTGCTGAGCGTAACTCCACGGCGTGAGTTCATCCAGCTTTGTGATCTTGTGGACGGCGATGCGGCCAAGAACGTTGGTGAGCCAGGCTTGCGGACCGACGCCGTTGAGCTTCGCGGTCTCGATCAGGGTATGAGCGATGGCAGCGGATTTGCCGCCGCCTCGCGAGCCGACAAAGAGATAGTTTTTTCTGCCCAGAGCTATCGGCTTCATCGACCGCTCCGCTGAATTGTTGTCCAACTCGAGAAAACCGTGGTCGAGATATGGCCTGAGTTTCTTCATCCGGAGCGCCTGGGATTTGACTGTAGCCACCAATTGCGCCGCGATCGACCTCAATTCCGAGGGATCATCGGGCAGTGATTTGGTCTGCGCCAGCATGGCCTTTCTATACCTGAATGGGATGCCAAAGGGAATCCCCGGATCTTCATATTCCGCTGCTCTCGTTCAGAAAATCACCCTGCCGTCAAAGGTCGCCAAGTTCGCTGCGGCGCGCGCCAGTCAATGCCCCCCAGGAGCATTGCAAGCTGCGCTGATATAGCCGAAAAACGCCCATGCGCTTGGCGATGGCCAGACGAACTTGTCGCGCTCCAGACGCTTGGAGAACAGACACGCCCCTTGGCCGTCCCACCATATGACTTTGATCAGATCACCGCGACGGCCGCGAAAGACAAACAAGTGGCCAGAATACGGGTCCTGCTCCAGAAACTCCTCGGCAAGCGCCAAGAGCCCGTTAAACCCTTTTCTCATGTCGGTGACGCCAGCCGCTAGCCAGACATTCGTCTGCGCGGGAACAGGGATCATGCGCTCAGACCTCGCGCCAGTCGCACCACCATGTTCGGATCAAAGACGCCGCTGAGTGTCAACCGATGGCCCGATGCAAGAGCAATCTCGATCCGGCCATCGCTGGCGGGACTGATCGGCTCCGACGCGATAGTGACTCAGTCGACGTCACCTCGATAGGCAGGAAAGATGCAGCATCACGACCCGGCCCAAACACGAGCCCACAGGAACACCATGTTCGCGTTCAGCCCGTGATGACGCGCCACAGACGCAACAGACTCACCCGGTTCAATCGCCTCGGCTACAACCGGCCGCTTGAACGGCTTCGAGTAGCTCTGCCGCTTGCGCTTGCCCCGGTCCGCCAAGATAAGTGTCCGCGTCAATCAAGCGGACACGATCGCCCGCAGTCACGCGAAGATTCACACGCCAGTTATCGCTCGATCAAGGTCGGGTGGACCGAGCGCTTACGTCGCGGCGACGAAACCGTCGGGGTCATCGACTGGCACGATGCTGCGCTCTGTTGGGTGGCGGTCGAACTGGCCGGCGCGGCCTTCGAATTCTGCTCGAACGAGGCGCATGAACTGCAATTCGACCAGGCCGATGCCTTCGTTGCGGGCTACCGCGCCGCCGGCGGGCCCCTGCCCGCCCACGAATACCGCTGGCTTCCACACCTGATGCGGCTGTGGATACGTCGTGATGCCATCAA
>JAJFGM010000552.1 GCA_021776145.1 Kiloniellaceae bacterium
GATGCCGCCGGGTGCGTGGGATACCCATTTTCATGTTTTTGGCCCAGTTTCATCGTTTCCATACGCAGAACACAGGCTCTATTCCCCACCGGAGTCGCCACTTGAGGATTATCTGGTGTTGATGGAGGCTTTGGGGATCGAGCGCGGCGTTTGTGTCCATCCGAATGTTCATGGTGCCGACAATTCGGTGACGCTCGACGCAGTTGCGCGGTCCGATGGTCGTCTGCTGGCGGTGATCAAGCCACATCACGAGATGACTTTTGTTCAGCTGCGGGACATGAAGGCGCAGGGGGTCTGCGGGGTACGTTTTGCCTTCAATCCGCAGCATGGCTCGGGCGAGTTGGATACTCGTTTGTTCGAGCGTATGTTGGACTGGTGCCGCGACCTAGGCTGGTGCGTAAAATTGCATTTCGCGCCCGCTGCGCTGGACGGTCTGGCTGAACGTTTGGCGCGCGTCGATATTCCGATCATCATCGATCATTTCGGGCGGGTGGACACCGCGCAAGGTGTGGATCAGCCGCACTTCCTGCGTTTGCTCGATCTGGCCAAACTGGACCATGTCTGGATCAAGCTTACGGGGGCAGATCGTATTAGCGGTTCCGGCGCGCCATATGACGATGTCGTGCCCTTCGCGCACGCTTTGGCAGATGTGGCGCCCGACCGCCTCCTCTGGGGTTCGGATTGGCCGCATTCAGGCTATTTCGATCCGAAGCACATACCCAATGACGGCGACTTGTTGAACCTTTTGGCGCGTTTTGCCCCCGATGCTGAACTGCGTCGTAAGATCCTTGTGGACAACCCGCAGCGCCTGTTCGGGGCTGCTTGAGGAGCCGAGCCGATGCAACCTTTCGTCTACGAAACAGCCCCAGCGCGCGTCGTTTTCGGGCGCGGCACTTCGCAGAATCTGCGGCGGGAACTTGAGGCCCTGAATTTTGGCAGGGCGCTGGTTCTTTCCACGCCCGACCAAAAAGAACAATCGCTGCGAATTGCCCAGGGCCTGGGTTCTCAGCTGGCGGGGTCGTTCCACGCCGCTGCCATGCATACGCCTGTCGAGGTCACCTTGCAGGCGCTTGAGGTGCTGAAGGATGTGCAGGCCGATTGCATCGTGGCGATTGGCGGCGGCTCAACCATTGGGTTGGGCAAGGCACTGGCCCTGCGCACCGATCTGCCGCAGATCGTCGTCCCGACGACTTATGCCGGCTCGGAAATGACGCCGATCCTGGGAGAGACGGAAAACGGGCTGAAGACCACACAGCGTAATCCCAAAGTGCAGCCGAGGGTGGTTCTCTACGATGTGGACCTGACTGTGACGCTTCCGGTGCAGGCCTCGGTTACATCAGGCATGAATGCGATCGCCCATGCGGCCGAGGCATTATATGCGCGGGACGGCAATCCGGTGATCTCGCTGATGGCCGAAGAGGCGATCCGCGCGCTGGCCCATGCCCTGCCGCGTATCGTTGCCACTCCCGACGATATCGAAGCGCGCAGCGATGCCCTCTATGGCGCGTGGCTGTGCGGAACGTGCCTGGGTTCGGCCGGAATGGCGTTGCACCATAAGCTCTGCCACACCCTCGGCGGAAGTTTCGATTTGCCACATGCCCCGACCCACACGGTCATCCTCCCCTATGCGCTCGCCTATAATAGTGATGCGGCCAGGCCCGCAATGGCAGCCATCGCGCGCGCGCTGGGCATGGCGGATGCAGCGATGGGCATGAGAGCGTTGTCCATGCGGTTGGGCGCCCCGACATCGCTGCGTGAGTTGGGCATGGCAGAAGCCGATCTTGACCGCGCCGCCGACCTGGCCACGCAAAATGCCTATTGGAACCCGCGACCCATCGAGCATGGGCCGATTCGTAACCTTCTGGGACGGGCCTGGGCTGGAACTCCGGTCTGAAGGACCTAGAGGACAGTCAATTCATTGATCTGAAGTCACCAACGAGGAGATATGGGATGAACGAGAACATTGCGATCCGCAAATTGGGCCGCCGACTCCGATTGGGCATTGCCGGTGGCGCGGGTCATTCGCTGATTGGTCCGGTTCACCGGGAGGCGGCTCGGCTTGACGATTTGTTCTCTCTCGATGCTGCGGTGCTGTCCAGTAACGCGGAACGCGGGGATGCTGAGGCCGCGGCTCTCGGAATTCCGCGCTCCTATTCGTCCACCGCCGAGATGTTCGCAATGGAGAAGGCTAGGCCCGACGGTATTGAGGCCGTTGCCATAGCCACGCCGAATGACAGCCATTACCGGATTCTGTGCGAGGCGCTGGACGCCGGGTTGCATGTAATCTGCGACAAGCCTTTAACCTCCACGAAGGCCGAGGCCGACGACGTGCTGGTGCGGGCGAAGGCCGCGGGCAAGGTTGTGGTCCTGACCCACAATTATTCTGGCTACGCCATGGTACGCCAAGCCCGCGCCATGGTCGCCGCCGGTGAACTTGGGAAAATCCACCAGATTCACGGGGTCTACGCTCTGGGCCAGATGGGCCGTTTGTTCGAGGCCGACGAAGGGGGCGTGCCTCCGGGGATGCGTTGGCGGATTGATCCTGCGCGCGGTGGCGACAGTCACGCCCTGGTGGATATCGGCACCCATGTGCACCATCTGGCTACCTTCATCACGCAGTTACAGGTCGTTGAGGTAATGGCCGATCTTGGGCCGGCGGTTCAAGGCCGCGCGGCCCATGACAGTGCCAACGTCATGTTCCGTATGGAAAACGGAGCTTTCGGATCGTTCTGGGCCACCAAGGCGGCATCGGGGGCCAGCAAGCTGGCGATCGAAGTCTACGGTGACAAGGGCGGCGTCCTGTGGGAGCAGGCCGACGCCAATAACTTGCTACATATGCGGCAGGGCCAACCCCCAGCCCTGATTGGTCGACAAGTTGCCGGGCTGCATCCTGCGGCAATCCGCGCGATGCGGGGGCCGGGTTATCATTTCGTGGAAGGCTATCGCGAGGCCTTTGCGAATATGTACGTGGATTTCGCCGAACAGATCTTGGCCATGATGGGCAAGGGGGCCGCAGATCACCTGGCATTGGAAGCGCCGTCGGTCGTGGACGGCCTGCGCTCCATGGCGTTCATCGAAGCCTGTGTGGCGTCGTCGCAGGACCGCCAATGGCGGCAGGTGGAGCAAGTCAGTTGATCTCTCAGCGGCTTCGGCATTTTTCCCGGGCTGGCGGCTCCCCGCAGCTCCCTCCGGTGGAAAGAACGGGTAATCAAAATAATATTCTGATTTTAAAGGATGTTCCAGACAGCTGATTATTCCTGAAATTTAGGGCTCTTTCGGCTGTAGCAATTGACTAAAAGCCGAATTTAAGGGTAATTAAACAAACGCTGTTCGTATTATTTAAACAGGTGAGTGATGGCGATATTCCTGGAAGGCTGGCCGATGGTTTCATCTGAATACCCGGCCAGAAGCGTTGAGGCGCACCCGGCCTATCTGACGCCAGACTATGTTTTCACGCGAAAGCGTGCGCCGACTCGACCGCTGCGGTTAATTCCTCAGTCTGCGACGGAGCTGTATGGCCCGGTTTATGGACAAGAGAGCGTCCGTCCGGGGGATAACGACCTGACCCGTCAGCACGAAGCTGAGCCGGTGGGGGAGCGGATTCTGGTGACGGGGCGCGTGACCGACGAAGACGGGCGGGGTGTCCCTAATACGCTGCTAGAGATCTGGCAGGCCAATGCCGCCGGTCGCTATATCCACAAGCTTGACCAGCATCTTGCCCCGCTTGATCCAAATTTCTCGGGGGCAGGGCGTACGGTTACGGGGGCTGATGGCTCTTATTCCTTCATCACGATCGTGCCGGGCGCCTATCCGGTCGTGGGGCTGCACAATGTCTGGCGCCCGCGCCACATCCATGTGTCGTTGTTCGGTCCGTCCTTCGTGACCCGCTTGGTTACCCAGATATATTTCGAGGGCGATCCGCTGCTGAAATATGACACGATCTACAACACGGCGCCCGACATCTCGAAGCGCAGCATGGTGGCGCAGTTGGACATGGGCGCCACGCAATCCGAATGGGGCCTGACCTATCGCTTCGACATCGTTCTGCGTGGGCGCAACGGCAGCTATTTCGAGGAACCCCATGACCACTAAGACCCCACTGACCATCACCCCCTCGCAGACTGTCGGGCCTTTCTATGCCTATTGCCTGACCCCGGAGGACTACGGGACGCTTCCACCGCTGTTCGGCGCGCAGCTTGCGACCGAGGACGCCGAAGGGGAACGGATTACGATCCAGGGAACGATCACGGACGGAGAGGGGGCCATGGTTCCCGATGCCTTGATCGAGATCTGGCAGCCGGACGGGCAGGGGCGTTTTGCTGGAGCCCATCCAGAGCTGCGGAATTCGGCCTTCAAGGGCTTCGGGCGCCGCCACTGTGACAAAAGCGGAAACTTCAGTTTCCAAACCGTGAAGCCTGGCCGGGTGCCCACTGCCGACGGCGTGATGCAGGCACCCCATATCGCTTTGTCGATCTTCGGCAAGGGATTGAACCGCCGGCTCTATACGCGGATCTACTTCGCAGACGAGGCATCGAATGCCGAGGACCCCGTTCTGTCGATGCTGTCCGAGGATGAGCGCGTGACCCTGATCGCCACCTCTGAATCGCCCGCCGCATATCGCCTCGACATCCGCCTGCAAGGCGACGGCGAAACGGTGTTTTTCGAGGCCTGAGTCGGCCGGCAAGTTTGCGGGGATCCGTCCGCCGCAATTGTGTTTCGCTATAGACGCCACGGCTGCCGCATGCCGCCGGGTGGAAGGGCCTTGCAAGGCCTGTCAACGGCGGAGTAAAATCCGGCCAGGCGGCGGAGTAAAACCAGGCCACTTGTGGCCCACGCATGAGACACCCGGGAGGGCGTAGCCCAAGCGGGGGTCTCATGCGTGTGCGGCGGTTTTCTGGGGGTTCAGCCAGCCTTGCGGGCGCGGCTTTGAGCGAGACGATAGCTGTCGCCGTTCATCTCGAGGATGTTGACGTGGTGGGTGATGCGATCGAGCAGTGCACCAGTCAATCGTTCCGATCCCAAGGTCTCGGTCCATTCGTCAAACGGAAGATTGCTGGTGATCAGGGTGGCACCCCGTTCGTAGCGTTGCGAGATCATCTCGAACAGCAGCTCCGCGCCGGTCTTGGAGAGCGGCACGAAGCCCAGTTCGTCGATGATGAGAAGCTGGCAGGCGGCCATCTGCTTCTGGAAGCGGAGCAGACGCCGTTCGTCACGAGCCTCCATCATCTCGCTGACCAGGGCGGCCGCTGTGGTGAAGCCGACGGACAGGCCCTTCTGGCATGCGGCCAGGCCGAGACCGAGTGCAACATGCGTCTTTCCTGTGCCGCTCGGGCCGAGCGCAATGACGTTCTCGCGCCGCTCAATCCATTCGCATCGGGCCAGTTCCAGCACCTGCATCTTGTTGAGCTTGGGGATAGCGGCAAAGTCGAAGCTGTCCAGGCTTTTGACGACGGGGAATTTGGCGGCCTTGATGCGGCGCTCGACCTTGCGGCGATCGCGTTCGATCATCTCCCTTTCGGAAAGCCGGAAGAGGTATCCGATATGATCGACACCCTCGGCGGCACATAGCCGGGCCAGTTTCTGGTACTCGCGCTGGAATGTCGGCAGCTTCAGGGTCTTGAGATAGTGCGCGAGAAGAATCTCCGGTGCTTCGACGGTCATACCGCTTCCTCCTCATGCGCGGAAAGCAGGCGCATATACGCTTTCGCCGATGTCGTCTCGACCGTCGCCCTCGGCAGGTAGGGGTAGATGGACAGGTCCAGTCGAGGCGGTCGACGTTCCACCCGGCACAGGATCAGATGTTTGACGGCATCGAAGCCGATGGCTCCGAGCTGGAGGGCCTGTTTTACCGCCGCATGCAGGTCTGCAAGTTCAAAGCTCTCCAGCAGGCGCAGGACCTGCACGTACTCACGCCGGCCGTGCTTTGCCATGCGGGCCTCCATCAGACGGCGCAGCGTGGCGAACTCTTCCGGCAAGTCCCAGCCCTGGAGAGGCGCTGCCTGATCCAGCGAATTGATCTTTTGCTCGATCAGCGGCAGGTAATGCACAGGATCGAAGATGACGTCTTCTCGTTCCCAGCTCCGGGGATGGCGGGCGATAGTCTCGCCGCGGCAGCCGATCACCACTTCGTTGACATAACCCCTGACCCAGACATCCTGATGGCCATAGGCGACCGGGACGGAATAGTCGTTGGTCTTGTAGCGAACGAGCGACTGGGCAGTGACTTTCGCACTCGCCTGATCGCAGGCATCGAATGGAGATGCCGGCAACGCACGCATGGCAGCCAGATCGCGCTGCAGTCGTTCCCCGATCGTCTCGCTCTCACCACGCAGCCTGTCGCGCTGGCGCTTGCGGCATTGCTCTTCCAGCCAGGCGTTGAACGCCTCCCATGTCGCAAACTGCGGGATCGGCACCATGAAGTTGCGCCGGGCATAACCGACGAGACCCTCGACGTTCCCCTTGTCGTTGCCCTTTCCCGGACGACCATAACGATCCCGGATTAGGTAGTGGGACAGGAAGCCGCTGAACAACGCAGCCCGCTTGCGGGTGCCGTCGGGCAGGATCTTGGCGACAAGGCAGCGGTCGTTGTCGTAGACAATTGATTGCGGTACGGCCCCGAAGAAGGCAAAGGCGTGGATGTGGCCGTCGACCCAGGCTTCGGCCACCGCCGCCGGATAGGCTCTGACGTAGCAGCCATCGCTGTGGGGCAGATCGAGTACGAAGAAGTGGGCCTTCCGCTCCACGCCGCCGATCACCACCATCGCCTCGCCGAAGTCGGCTTGCCCATGACCCGGCGGATGCGACAGCGGCACGAACACCTCCTGGCGACGCTGATCCCGCTCGCGCATGTAATCCTTGATGATCGTGTAGCCGCCGGTGAACCCGCGCTCGTCACGCAGCCGGTCAAACACTCGCTTGGCCGTATGGCGCTGCTTGCGCGGCACCTTCACGTCCTCATCAAGCCAGTGATCGATCGTCGAAACGAACGCATCCAACTTGGGCCGCCGGATCGGTGATCGCCGCTGGTAACCGGGAG
>JAJFGM010000553.1 GCA_021776145.1 Kiloniellaceae bacterium
GGCGGTTGAAGCGCTGTGTATAGACGCCATTGAGCTGGCGCATGCCGCGCGAGAGGTTGGCCTCCGGCGTTTCGATCAGCAGGTGATAGTGGTTGCTCATCTGGCAGGCGGCGTGGACCCGCCAGTTGTGCCGCTGGCAGACCTCGCCGAGCAGCGCGTCGAAGGCCCGGCGATCGATGTCGTCGAGGTAGATGTCGGCGCGCCCATTGCCACGCGCCGTCACGTGATAGAGGGCGCCGGGGAACTCATGCCTGAGTGGGCGGGACATGGTGGCAGGCTACACGGGTGGAGAGGCAAAAGGCAAGACCTGACCCCTCTTTTGTGCGCCAAGCCGCAAGAAACGGAATACCTGGTGGTCACATGATTGGGACCTGTGAGAGGAACGAAGTTGCGCCGGCGCAACCGTAATTGCATTCTTATGATCGGCATCTTGATGTCACTTACCGGCTGCCACCTGTTGGAAGGCAAGCCACCGCGGACCGGCGGCGCCAACGTAGCGTCAAGCACGCCAGTGCCTGGCGACGCGGGGAAAATCGACCAAGCACCGTCAAGCGAGGTTGCAAAGGCGACAGGGACCGCCGCCGCGGCACCATCACAAGCCGTTACAAAAAGCGAAGTTCATTACGGCGACGGGCGCTTTCTGCGCCCGACCGCGGCGGCGCGCGCATCCGAGATCGCGCCGCTTGGCGATATCGAGCTGAACTTCGCCGAAGCCGATGTGCGCGAGGTGACACGCACGATCCTCGGCGAGCTGCTCGGCGTCAACTACATCGTCGATCCGCAAATCCAGGGCAGCGTCACTCTGCAAACCAACGAGCCGCTGCCGAAATCGGCGCTGGTTTCGACACTGGACACCGCGTTGCGTGCCAGCGGCGCGGCGATAACGCGCAACGGCGACCTCTACCAGGTGGTCCCCGTAGCCGAAGCCTCACGTCGTGCCGCGACGCTATCGATCGATTCCGATGCCTTGCGCCTCAAGCCCGGACACAGTGTGCAAGCGGTTACGCTGGATTATCTCCCGGCCTCGGAAATGGCGAAAATACTAGGGCCCTTGGCGCCGGCCGGTGCCATCCTGCGCAGCGACGATGCGCGCAACATTCTGTTCCTGGGCGGCGGCAAGAGCGAGTTGGAGACTTTGCTGGAAACAGTCGAGATCTTCGACGTCGACTGGATGGAGGGCATGTCCTTTGGCTACTTCCCAATTCGCTACGCCAATGTAGACACCCTGACCGACGAACTGAACGGCATCCTGGAAGCGCAACAGGGAGAGGCGGCCAGCAGGCTGGTTCGGCTCGTCCCCATCGGGCGCCTGAATAGCCTTCTTGTCATCACGCCGCAGGCCGACTACCTCGACCAGGCTCAGGAATGGATCACCCGTCTCGACCGGGCCAGCGACGATGGCCAACCGCGGCTTTACGTCTATCAGGTCAAGAACCGCCGGGCGGCCGACCTTGCGGATCTACTCACCAGTATCTTCGGCGGCGAAAACGGAACGCCGAGCGGTTTCACGCCCCTGGTCGAAGAAGCCGACGTCCGCCCTGATGTCGAGACCGTCGAGTTGCGAACGCTTTCCGGCCAGGTCGGATCTGGCTTGGCGACCCCCTATGATCCGGCGACCGCGCCCTCCGGCGGCGTTTCGGCCACTGGCAGCGATCACCGCATTCGGGTGATGGCCGATGAAGGCAACAATGCACTGGTTATCTTGGCGACGCTGGCGGAATTCAGAACGGTGTTGGTCGCCCTGGAGAAGCTCGATCTTTTGCCTCTTCAAGTTCTGGTCGAAGCAACCATCGCAGAGGTGACGCTGACCGACGAACTCGCCTACGGCGTTGAATGGTTCCTTCAAAGCGGCAGCAGCGGGGCAACCTTCAGCACGCAGGAGACCGGTGCCGTGTCGTCGGCTTTCCCGGGATTTTCCTATTTACTCAGCGCGACGGACTACCGCGTCGTTCTCAATGCCTTGTCGGCGGTAACCGACGTCAAGGTCGTTTCGTCGCCTAAACTGATGGTGCTCGACAACAAGACGGCGGCCTTGCAGGTCGGCGACCAGGTACCGATCTCGACGCAGTCTTCGGTCAGCGTATCCGACCCCGACGCACCGATCGTCAACTCGATCCAGTATTTCGACACCGGCGTGATCCTCAACGTAACCCCGCACGTCAACACCGGCGGTCTGGTTTCCATGGACATCGAACAGGAAGTGAGCGACGCCATCGCAACCACGACGTCCGGCATCGATTCGCCGACGATCCAGCAGCGTAAGATTTCTTCTTCGGTGGCCATTCAAAGTGGCGAGACGATCGTCCTCGGCGGACTCATTCGCGAGCGCCGAACCGACAGCAACACGGGCATTCCCATCCTTTCCAATATCCCCGTACTGGGCCACCTTTTCGGCACGACCTCGAACAACGCGCTGCGCACCGAACTGCTGATCCTCATTACGCCGCGTGTAGCGGAGAGCCACGAGGACGCACGGCAGATCACCAACGACCTAAGACGGCAACTACGGGGCTTAGCACCGCAATCGTGAGAGGCTCAGGGCCACCGATCCGACGAGCGAACCGCGGCAGGTCCACCGAGGCCACGCCAGCGGAATGAAAACCGTCGTCGTGCACGGCAATGGTCCGGAGCACTGCTTTTGGAACATAAAGGCAGCCGCCTTGTCTTAGGGACTTGGAAGCCGCCTTGGCGCCGTTATGATGCGAGGCGAAACAATCGGACCCTCACGCATGGCCCAAGCGGCAACGACATTCTCCGACCGGCTTGGCGGCAAGCTGCGGCGTATGGCCCGCGACGGCTTCAGCTTGCACGAGTTGCTCTACCCCTTGAACCGCAGCCCGGCGCGGCATGCGGTCAAGGGTCTGGTCAATCTCGTCCATTGGCGCAGCAAACAAGCCCGCCGGGCGTCGGCGCGGGACCTGACGTCGCATGGCGAACTCGACGCGCCGCTCGCTTCGCTGCAAAACGAGGGGCATGCCGATCTCGCCGGCCTGCTCGATTCCGAGGCGCTGGCGGCCCTGGGACAGGGTGCGAACGAGCTACTGACGCAGAGCGCCGCCATCGAAGGCCAGCAGTTGCAAGACAACAAGCGCTACTGGCTGCGCCTGCTCGATGCCGAGATCGCCGCCGGCCGCCTCGACGAGCAAAGCCCCTTCGTGCGCTTCGCCCTGCAGCCGCGCGTCATCGAACTGGTCACCCG
>JAJFGM010000554.1 GCA_021776145.1 Kiloniellaceae bacterium
GATCTTCGTCTTCCGAGGTGCGAATGACCAATTCCCCGGCCCGCGCCCTGTCCAGCGCCCAATCCGGCAAGTCGGGATTGAAGGCAAGCAGGAAACTGCTGGCGCGCGCGAGCAGGCGTCCCGAGGAATCATACACCGCCACTTCGGTCAGCGAGCGCTGCTGGGCCTGTTGCGTGACGACCCGATTGAACAGGCCCGGATTGTAAACCAGTGTCGGACCCTGGCGGTTGATGACTTGGGCGATGGCCAGGGCGTCGTCGGCGATGGTCTGACGGTGCTCCTCGGTATAGGCCTGAGCGACCGCCAGGGAATTGAAAATCGCGGTCGAGACCTGTTCGCTGAACCAACGTTTGAGGCCAAAGTCGAAGAGCATGACCGAGAACAGGGCGACGACGATCGTGGGCGTCACCGCCAGGATGCCGAACAGTGCGACAAGACGCACGTGCAGCCGCGACCCGGCGAGACCGCGCTTGCGCTCCATCCAGAGCACCACCAAGCGGGTCGCAATCAGCCCGCTGAGCCCCAGCAACAACACCATGTCGGCGACCAGAAGCCATTTGACGACAGTCGGATTGGCGGCAATCGGAAGGTCGCCCGTCATCACCACGAAAGTCGCCGAGCCCGAGGAAACACCGGCTACCAGCAGCAGGATCGCGAGGTTGCGTTCCAGGTTGACACGCCGCGCCCAGCGGACGAATGCGTGTTTTGAAACGCGGCTTTGTGAGCTGGAAATCTCGACTGTCATGTCTTCTCGCAACCACGGCCTCAAGGGCCTGTGGCATATGTGCCACAGTGGTATATCGACCACAAGCGATGTAACCGGATCCAGATGGCGGCGACGCCGGCTATTTGAGGCTGCGAACGACCTGGATTTCCAGGTCGCGGATTTTCTTGCGCAGCGTGTTACGGTTCAGCCCCAAGAGCTCGGCCGCCTTGATCTGATTTCCCCGAGTCGCCGACAAAGCCAGTTCGATCAAAGGCTTCTCCACCTCGCGCAGAACGCGACCGTATAGTCCGGCGGATGGCAACTCGCCCTCGTGTGCTGAAAAATAGCTTCTCAAGTGACGATCGACGGCATCGCCGAGCGACTCGTCATCGGCGACGGTGTGACCGGACGGCACCGCACTCGCTTCGGGAATGTCGGCCAACTCCGGCGCGATGATGTCGCGACCTACTACGTCTTGGCTATAGAGCACGGCGATTCGGCGGATGAGGTTTTCCAGTTCGCGGACATTGCCAGGCCAGGAATAGGCTGTCAGGTCGGCCATCGCCTCTTCATCGACGTTTTTGCTTGCGAGCCCCTCTTCACGCGCTGCCAACAAGAAGTGGCGCACCAGATCGGGTATGTCCTCGCGGCGTTCGCGCAGCGGCGGCAGCCGCAGCGGAACAACACTCAAGCGGTAGAAGAGGTCCTCGCGGAACAGACCCTGGCGCACCATCTGTTTGAGGTCGCGGTGAGTGGCTGCAATGATCCGCGCCTCGGCACGAATCGGCGTACGCCCGCCAACAGTGGTGAATTCACCTTCCTGGAGAACTCGGAGAAGCCGGGTTTGCGCCCCCAAGGGCATATCGCCGATCTCGTCAAGGAAAAGTGTGCCGGCAGAGGCCTGTTCGAAGCGCCCGGCATGGCGCAGGGTTGCTCCGGTGAAGGCGCCCCTTTCGTGGCCGAAGAGTTCGCTTTCTACTAGTTCGCTGGGGATTGCCGCCATGTTGATCGCGACAAAGGGGTTGTGACGGCGCTTGCCGTAGTCGTGCAAAGCCCGCGCGACCAACTCCTTACCGGTTCCAGACTCGCCGTAGATCAGCACCGTCAGATCCGTCGACATGAGACGGGCCAGAACGCGGTAGATCTCCTGCATTGCCGGCGAACGACCGATCAACGGCGGCGCGTCGTCCTGCCCGACAGGCAGGGTGGGCGCTGCGCTGCTATGCGGTTCACTGAGCGCTCGCTCGACGATGGCGATCAGCTCGCGCAGATCGAAGGGCTTGGGAAGATAATCGAAGGCACCGCGTTCCGTCGCTTTGACAGCCGTCAGCAAAGTGCTCTGCGCCGACATGGCTATAACGCGCAAGCCGGGCCGCAGCTTCTTGATGCGCGGTATCAGGTCGAGGCCGTTTTCGTCCGGCATCACCACGTCCGTGATGACGAGATCGCCCGCGCCATCACGGATCCACTGCCACAGAGTCGCGGCGTTGCCGGCGCTGCGCACCATATAGCCTTGACGGCCAAGTGCCTGGGTCAAGACGGTGCGAATCCCCTTGTCGTCGTCGGCGATGAGGATCGTGGCGCTGTTCATGGGTGGCGCGCCGGGCTCATGAGCTGCGCACCGGGATGCCACGGCTTTCCATCGGCGCTTTTGGCAGGAACAGCCGTACCCGGGTGCGACGCGGTTCGCTGTCGATCTCGATCAGCCCACCGTGGTCGCCGATGATTTTGGCGACGAGGGCCAGGCCAAGACCTTTTCCGCCGGATTTAGTCGAAACGAAAGGGTCGAAGAGATGCGCGCGCAGATCGTCCGGAATGCCAGGCCCATTGTCCTGCACTGTGATCTCGAGAGGTAGATCGACGCGGCTGTCGCTGCCGGGAATGGCCAAGCGAACCCCTTGCTGGAAGCGGGTCTTGAGAAGGATTTCGCCACTTCGTTCCGGCACGGCCTCGGCGGCGTTCTTGACCAGATTGAGCAAAGTCTGAACGAGCAGATCGCGATTGCCGTAGACCGGCGGCAGCGATGGGTCGTAATGCTCGCGAAAGCTGACGTGACTCGCAAACCCGCTTTCCGCCAAACGGCGCACATGTTCCAGTGCCTCGTGAATGTTGACCGGCGCGCGCGCCAACGGCCGATCGTCGGAAAACATTTCCATGCCGTCGACGAGCGCGACAATGCGGTCCGCTTCGTCGCAGATCAGCTGGGTCAGCTGCCGATTGTCGGGCTCGGCTCCCTGCTCTAGCAGCTGCGCCGCGCCGCGAATGCCCGACAGCGGGTTCTTCACCTCATGCGCCAGCATCGCCGACATGGCCGTCAATGAGCGGGCGGCACCGCGATGCACCAGTTGATGATCGATCTTGCTCGCGATGCTGCGCCGTTGCAGCGAGATCACGATGCTCCCGGCCTCTTCCAGGATGGGGGCGGCGACGATGGAGACGACGTTCGAGCCGATCCGGGGCGTTTCCAGGGTTACCCCGTAGGCCGACACTGAATGGCCACCACTGCGTACTTGCGCGATGAGCGTGAATATCGGGCTGTCCGGCGGCAGAATCTCCTCGAGGTGTCGCTGCAGCAAAGCCGTCATCGAGGTCGCCAGGAACTGTTCCAGTGCCATGTTGCCATAGACCAGCCGGTTGTCCCCATCGATCACCAGGGTCGGCTCGGCTAAAGCATTGAGAACATTGGCGGGGTCGCAAACGCCCGCTAAGGCCGTGTTGTCCGGCAACCCGGCGCGGCCTCGGCGCCCGATTTGCCTGGCCCGCGCCATCACGCCGCAACCGCGTCGATTTGACGGTGATAGAGGCCGCGCAAGAGGCCACAGACGACGGCCGGATCTTCTTCCCGCCCCATGGCGGCACGAAATTCCGCCGCTCCCCGCAGACTCCTGACGTACCAGGCCAGGTGCTTGCGCGCGATGCGCACTCCCGCGTAGCTGCCATAGTAGGCCAACAAGGCCTCGTAGTGTTCGAGAACGAGCAGCAACTGCTGTTCCAAGGGCGGGTCGGCGAGGCGCACGCCGGTCTCCAGGTAGGCGATGACTTGGCATGGAAACCAGGGCCGCCCGTAGCTGCCGCGGCCGATCATCAGGGCGTCAGCCCGCGATGCGCGCAGCGCTTCGCCGGCGTCCTCGACGCAAGTAATGTCACCGTTGACCACGACCGGCAGGTCGACCGCCGCCTTGACCTCGGAAACGAAGGCCCAATCCGCCTCGCCGCGGTACTTTTGCGCCCGTGTGCGGCCATGCACGGTAATCAGCTTGATGCCGCACTCGCGCGCAAGGCGGGCCAAGGCTGGGGCGTTGCGATGATCGTCGTCCCATCCAGTGCGCATCTTGACCGTGACGGGTATATCGACGGCCTTCACCGTGGCCTCCATGATCCGCGCGGCCAGCAGCTCATCGCGCATGATTGCAGAGCCGGCATATTTGTTGACGACCTTCTTGGCCGGGCAGCCGAAGTTGATATCGATGAGAGCCGCACCGCGCTGCTCGTTAAGACGCGCCGCCTCGGCCATGATGTCCGGGTCGCAGCCGGCCAGTTGCACCGCCAACGGGAATTCTCCACCGCAAGCGCCGCTCATCTTGCGCACTTCCTTGCGGGTTTCCTGGGCCTGGTGGAGCATGGCCCGGCTGGCGATCATCTCGGAAAACACCAGCCCGGCGCCATGGCGCTTCACCAGCCGGCGAAACGGCAGATCCGTGACGCCGGACATCGGCGCCAGGAACACCGGCGAGTCAACTCGCAGCTCTCCGATTTTAATGCCCATTATTTAGGCAACCCGGCAATTGCATAAATTAAGAGCGTTTTAGAGCAAGCCACCGCGTATGCCAACAGAATTGGCCGACGGCCCCGAAATCGTCGAGGGCGCGAGGCGGTGGCACCACTAACCGATTAGAACGTCGGTGACGAACTTGACGCCGGGGTAGGCCAGACTCAGCAAAAGATAGGCAAGCAGCACAACCCGCGCCGCGCGGCGGCCGCGCATGCCGCTGCGGTGATGCAGAAAAAGCAGCAAGCCAATGACCGCAAATGCCAGCAGCGAGAGCAAGGTCTTGTGGTCGAAGGCGAGTAGCTGGCCGGCATCGATATAGAGTTTCGACATGCCGCTGATAATGCCGAGCCCGAGCACGACCTCGGAGAGCGTCAGGAGACGTACCTGCAGCGCTTCGGCGTCGACCACCGATGGCAAGCGCCGGGTGAAGTTGGTCGGTTGTTTGCGTTTGAGCGCGCGTTCCTGAAGAAACACAGCCATCGCGCAGACCGCGGCGAGCGTACACAGCGCGTAGGTCGCGATCGAAATAACGATGTGGACCAGCAGCCAGCGGTCGGATGCGCCGCTGAGCCCGCCGCCTTGCGGCCCCTGCCCCAAAACCAACGCAAAAACCGCCAGAACCAGCAGGTAAGGCAATAGAACCGGGGTCAGGCGCCAGGCTTCGCCGGCGACGCGGCAGGTTATGACAAAGACAAGCAGCGAGGCGGCGACAGATACCCAGATGGCCGCGGCCAAACCCGTCTGCCAGGCGCCTTGTAAACTAGCCAAACAATAAGCGCCCGGCCCCGCCAGTGCGACCAGCAGCAGGACCCAGAAGGTGCCGTCTCGCCGCGGCGGATCGCGGCGCAGCGAAAGGAGAGTCACGGGAACCAGGGCGGCCAGCGCCGAAACCGGGAAGACCAGATGGAGCATAGCCACCCTAATATCGGCACCGCGGCGCCAGCGCAATCCCAGGTACGTCACGGTCGCCATCAAATGCGGTTCCCAAGCCCCACCAAGCCCATTAGTCTCACGCCGAGTTACCCTCGCCCAACTGCCAATCGGAATCCCACAGGTGTCGGCAGCAGACCCCAAAACCGCGGCCCTGATCGTGGCGGCCGGACGCGGACAACGATTCACCGGCAGCCTGCCCAAACAATACGCCGATTTGGCGGGTCGCCCGGTTTTGCGCCATAGCCTGGAAACCTTCGCATATCACCCGCGGGTCCAGGACCTGCGCGTCGTCATCCACCCCGACGACCTGCCGCTCTATCGGGCGGCCAGCAAAGGTTTGGAAGTCGGCAAGCATGTGGCGGGCGGCGACTCGCGCCAGGATTCGGTGCGCCGGGGCCTGGAAAGCCTGGCAGAGGACGCGCCCGACCTGATTCTCATCCACGACGCGGCGCGGCCATTGCTGGCACCCGAGGTCATCGACAACGTGCTGGACGCTCTCGAAATCCACAGCGGCGCCATCCCTGCCCTGCCGGTGGTCGACACCCTGAAGCGCGGCCACGACGGCCTCATCACCGATACCGCCGCGCGGCAGGACCTGTGGCGGGCGCAAACGCCGCAAGGCTTCCATGTCACTGACATCCTGCGCGCCCATGCCGCCGCCAGGACGAGCGGCGAGGCGCTGACCGACGATGCGGCGGTGGCGGAAGCGGCGGGTCTCGGCGTTGCGCTGGTGCCGGGAAACCGGGAGAACATCAAGGTGACGACGCAAGAGGATCTCGAAACCGCCGAGCTCTGGCTGGCCGGCCGCGCCGCTGACCGCGAGACCCGAGTCGGACAGGGATTCGACGTCCATCGCTTTGGGCCCGGCAGCGCCGTCATTCTCTGTGGCGTCAAAATCCCGCATAGCGCAGGCCTGAAAGGGCATTCCGACGCGGATGTTGCCTTGCATGCCATAACCGATGCCCTTCTTGGCGGCCTCGGCGCGGGCGACATCGGCAGTCATTTTCCGCCTTCAGATCCGCGCTGGCGCAACGCCGATTCGACAATCTTCCTGCGCCACGCGGTGGAACTGGTCCAACGAAGCGGTGGTCAGATCCGCCACGTCGACCTCACGCTCATCTGCGAAGGACCCAAAATCGGCGCGCATCGGGACGCCATGCGCGCGCGCCTTGGCGAGTTGCTCGGGTTGCCCCAGACACGTGTCAGCGTCAAGGCGACGACGACCGAGCGCCTCGGTTTCACCGGGCGGGGTGAAGGCATCGCCGCACAGGCCATCGCGACCCTCAGCCTGCCGCGGGCGGACGCGTGACCCAGCCTTCATCACATCCCCCTTCGACACGTCCGTCCCTGGGGCATCCGGCAGTTCTGCTCGCCACGTGGTTTGGCTCGGGCTGGCTACCTAAAGCGCCCGGCACCTGGGGATCGCTCGCCGCCCTGCCCTGCGCCGCCGCAATCGCCTGGTTTGGCGGCCCTGTGGTTTTGCTCTGTGCCTCGGCATTGGTATTTCTCATCGGCATCTGGGCGGGCGGCGTATATGCCGAGAAGAGCGGCGAAGCGGACCCTAGCGCCGTGGTCATCGACGAAGTCGCCGGCCAGTGGCTGGCCCTCGTGCCGGTGGCCTCGGATTGGCGCTTCTACGCCGTCGCCTTCCTCGCCTTTCGCCTCTGCGACATCTACAAGCCCTGGCCGGCGAATTGGCTGGACCGTCACCTGAAGGGTGGTCTCGGCATCATGGCCGATGACATGGTGGCCGGCGCCTATGCCATGATCGTGTGTTACCTTGTGTCTCAGCTATTGGCGTGAACGTTATGTTTTCAAACGAATTGCGTGACCGAACCGAACGCTTGATCGAGCGCTGCGCCGGAGCCGGCCTGATGCTCGTCACCGCCGAATCCTGCACCGGAGGCATGATTGCCGGTTGCCTGACGGAAATTTCCGGATCGTCCCGCGCCGTCGAACGCGGTTTTGTCACCTATTCAAACGAAGCCAAGGTTGAGGTGCTCGGCGTGCCAATGCGGCTGATCCTGGACAAGGGCGCGGTCAGTGCAGAGGTCGCCGAACGGATGGCCAGTGGGGCGCTGGCGGCATCCCGCGCCGACCTCGCGGTCTCGGCGACCGGCATCGCCGGGCCCGGCGGCGCGACCGACAATAAACCCGTAGGCCTGGTCTACCTCGGATGCTGCCGCCGTGGCGGCGCCCCAGTCCATGAACGCCATGTCTTTTCGGGCGACCGAGACGCCGTGCGAATGGCGGCGGTGAGCGCGGCCCTAGATCTGCTCGGCCGCCATATCGAGTTGCAATGAATTCCGCGCCCGGCGACGCTAACAAGGACGACGGGCAGTCTCAAAACGGGGCCGCGAGACACCTCCCTTTTGAATTCTCCGACCTGCTCCTGGTCCTCATCGCTGCCCTTGCCAGCAGTCGTTTCATGGCCCAGACCGTTGTCTGGCTGCTCGCCAGCGGCGTCACCTTGGCACCGGAACAGCGTCTCGCCGTCACACTGGTCCTGCTGCTACTGCAAAGCCTCATCCTGATCGCCGTGATTCGCTGGTTCGTGCTGCGCCGTCACCATATGAGCTGGGCCAAGTTCGGCCTCGCGCCGCCGCACGGCAAGTGGTTCCTCCAAAGCGTCTTCCTGGGTCTGGCCTGCACGCCGATGGTGGCCCTGCTCAACTTGGTCCTGCAGGTCTTCACCGACGGGCCAACGGCGAACCCGCAGCTGCAGGCGCTGGCGCCAGCCGGCTTCAGCTGGCCGGCCGCGATCGCGGTAACGGTCGTCGCCTCCAGTATCGTTCCCTTTGCCGAAGAGCTTGCCTTTCGCGGCCTCGCCTTCCGCTGGCTGCGCGACCGCTTGGGCACCCTCGCCGGTGCCTTGCTCAGTGCCCTTGTCTTCGCGGCACTGCACGGTATTCCGCAGTTGATACCGGCAATTACGCTGCTTGGTCTTGTGCTGGCCTGGACCGTGCAGCGCAGCGGTTCCCTGTGGCCGGCAATCGTCGTGCACGGGGTCTTCAACGCGACCATGACGACCCTGCTCTACGTTGCCCTGGCCGCCGGCGTCCCGCTGCCGTGACGCTTCCCGTCGAGCGTCTTCAGTCGCGCTTCCGAGCGGAGCCCAAAGCCGGGCCGTGCAGCGCCTCGGCGCGCAGCTCGAAGGCGTGGACCATGCGTTTCACCGCCTCGTGGAACAGGGCTTCAATCACCTTTTGCAGGATTTTCGAGCGAAACTCGAAATCGACGTAGAAATCGATCTCGCAGCCTTCGGGGTGTTCGGCGAAGACCCAGTGGTTTTGTAGGTGTTTGAAGGGGCCCTCGGCATAGGTAACGTCAATACGCCGCGCCGCGGGGTCGAGTTTCACGCGACTCTTGAAGCGTTCGCGGAACATCTTGAAGCCAATAACCATGTCGGCGACGATCAAATCGTGCTCGCGCTCACGCACCCGGGCTGCCACGCACCACGGCAGAAACTCCGGATAATGCTCGACCCCGGCCACGAGGTCGTAGAGTTGGGCCGGGGTGTAGGGCAGCACGCGCTTTTCCGCGTGGGTTGGCATGGCGCGCTAGGGACCGGCGAAAGCGTGGCTTCTCAGCCGGCCGCCAGTTTGGCGGCGCGGGCCGTACGCAAACGCTCGAAATCCTCGCCGGCGTGATAGGAGGACCGCGTCAGAGGCGTTGCGGCAACCATGTGGAACCCCTTGCCAAAGGCTTGGGTCTCGTAAAGCTTGAACTCCTCCGGCGTCACGAAGCGGTCGACCACATGGTGCTTGGGCGTGGGCTGCAGATACTGGCCGATGGTCAGGAAGTCGACATCGGCCGAGCGCAGATCGTCCATCACCTGTGCCACTTCTTCCTTGCCCTCGCCAAGCCCAACCATGATACCCGACTTGGTAAAGAGCGTGGGATCCAGTCGTTTGGCCTGATCGAGCAGGCGCAGGCTGTGAAAATAGCGCGCGCCGGGCCGCACTTCGCCATACAGCCGCGGCACGGTCTCGAGGTTGTGATTGAAGACGTCGGGCTTGGCCGCAACGACCAATTCCAAGGCGCCCTCCTTGCGCAGGAAGTCCGGCGTCAGCACCTCGATGGTCGTCTCCGGCGCGGCTTCGCGCACAGCCTCGATCACGGCGGCAAAATGCGCCGCTCCGCCGTCGTCAAGGTCGTCGCGGTCGACCGAGGTGATGACCACATGCTTAAGGCCCAGGCTCGCCACGGCGGTGGCCACATTGACCGGCTCGAAAGGGTCCAGCGCCCCCGGTTTGCCGGTTGCCACGTTGCAGAAACTGCAAGCCCGCGTGCAGATTTCGCCCATGATCATCATGGTCGCGTGCTTTTTCGCCCAGCACTCGCCGATATTCGGGCAAGCGGCTTCCTCGCACACCGTTGCCAGGCCGTTTTCACGGATGATGCGGCGGGTTTCGTGATACGCCGGCGACACCGGCGCCTTGACGCGGATCCAGGCCGGCTTGCGCTTCACTTCCTGGTCCGGCCGATGCGCCTTTTCCGGATGCCGCACGCGGCCCTTTTCGATGATATCGGTCATATCACTAGAAGTGGATCACGCGGTCGTAGGCGTCAAGTACGGACTCGTGCATCATCTCCGACAGTGTCGGATGCGGGAAGACCGTGTGCATCAGATCTTCCTCGGTGGTCTCCAAGCCCATGGCAATGACATAGCCCTGGATCAACTCAGTCACTTCCGCGCCCACCATATGGGCGCCGAGCAGTTCGCCGGTCTTGGCGTCGAAGACGGTCTTGACCAGTCCTTCCGGTTCGCCAAGGGCGATGGCCTTGCCGTTGCCGGCAAAAGGAAAACGCCCGACCCGCACCTCGTGACCGGCCGCCTTGGCCTTGGCCTCGGTCAAACCGACGGATGCAATCTGCGGCGCGCAATAGGTGCAACCCGGAATCCTGCTCTTGAGCATCGGATGGACATCGTGGCCGGCAATCTTTTCGATGCAGATGACGGCTTCGTGCGAAGCCTTGTGCGCCAACATCGGCGGCCCGGCGACATCACCAATGGCATAGATGCC
>JAJFGM010000555.1 GCA_021776145.1 Kiloniellaceae bacterium
GCGCCGTGATTGACGCCGGAAAGAACCAAGTCGGGTCGCTTGCCGCTGACCAGCTTGTGCAGTCCGACCAGCACGCAATCCGTCGGCGTGCCGTCGACCGTAAAGCGCCGAGGTCCCATCTTGCGCACCCGCAGGGGCCGCCGCAGGGTCAGTGAATGACTGGTCGCGGACTGCTCCGTTTCCGGCGCCACGACCCAAACATCGGGCGATAGGCTGCGGGCGATCCGGAGCAGAACCTTGAGTCCAGGCGCATTGATCCCGTCATCGTTTGTAACGAGGATCCGAGCCGTCGCCAGATCGACCAGATCTTCAGCCATCAGCCGAAATAACCTCCATGCCGCCCATGTAGGGGCGCAAGACCTCGGGAACGACAATCGAACCGTCGGCGCGTTGGCCGTTTTCCATGACCGCGATCAAGGCGCGGCCGACCGCGATCCCGGATCCGTTGAGGGTGTGGACAAACCGCGTGCCCTTTTCGCCGGCCGGCCGGAAGCGTCCCTTCATGCGGCGGGCCTGAAAGTCGCCGCAGGTCGAACAGCTTGAGATCTCACGATAGGTGTTCTGACCCGGCAGCCAGACCTCAATATCGTGAGTACGGCGCGCGCCGGCTCCCATGTCGCCTGTGCAGAGCACGATGACTCGGTAACTGAGGCCAAGGCGCTTCAGGACCTCCTCGGCACAGGTGGTCATGCGCTCCAACTCATCGTCGGAGCGCTCGGGGTGAACGATCGATACCAGCTCGACCTTGTCGAACTGGTGCTGGCGCAGCATGCCGCGGGTGTCTTTACCCGCCGATCCGGCCTCGGACCGGAAACAGGTGGTCAGGGCCGTGACCCGCATGGGCAGTTCGGCTTCGTCGAAAATCCGGTCGTTGCCGAGGTTTGTCAGCGGCACCTCGGCTGTCGGGATCAGCCAAAAGTCGTCGGTTGTCTTGAAGAGCTCTTCGCCGAACTTCGGTAACTGCCCGGTGCCGTAGAGCACGTGTTCACGCACCAGAACCGGCGGCACGACTTCGAGGTAGCCGTGTTCCGTCGTGTGCAGGTCGAGCATGAACTGGCCCAGCGCCCGGTGCAGCCGCGCCAGATGCCCCTTCATCACGACGAAGCGCGCGCCCGAGAGCTTGGCCGCGGTCTCGAAGTCGAGCCCGCCCAGGGCCTCGCCCAACTCGAAGTGTTGCTTGGCCGCGAAGTTGAAGCCCGGCGGCGTGCCGACCTTGCGCAGCTCGACATTGTCGGCTTCGTCGTTTCCGACCGGCACCTCTGGCAGGGGCGCATTCGGCAGCCCCGACAAGAGGGCGTCGAGCGCGTCGCCGAGACGACGCTCCTCGATCTCGGTGTCGGCCATTTTGGTCTTGAGCTCGGCGACCTCGACCATCAGGGCATCGGCATCGCTTCCCTCGCGCTTGGCCTGTCCGATGGCCTTCGAGGCTTCGTTGCGGCGCTGCTGCATCTCCTGCAGGTCGGTCAGCACCGCTCGGCGCTCCGCGTCGAGTTCCAGCAGTCGCGGCGCTTGCGGCTCCAGGCCGCGACGCGCCATGGCGTCGTCGAATTCTGCCGGACTCTCTCGGATCCATTTGAGGTCGAACATAGGGGCATCGACTCGGAAAATGAACTGGATGCAGCCGACCTTATAGGGACTGTTCGCGGCCTCGTCCACGGTCAAGGCGGCCCTTGGCGTCCGGCGGAATTGGAGCTAAGGCCTTGCTACTAAGGAAATTAGAGTCAATTCAAAGAGGTTAGGCGGCAAGCCTCGCCCGGACGCGAAAGAAAAATAATTTTGCCCGGCGACTCGGCGCATCACTCAGCCGGGTTGGCCTTCCTCGTCGTCGCCGTCATCCTCGCTATCCTCGTCGCCACGTCGTTTTTCGACGAATTTGGCCATATAGATCGAAATCTCATAGAGCAGGATGATCGGCACCGCCAGGCTGAGCTGGCTGATCGGATCCGGCGGCGTAAAAATAGCGGCGACAATGAAAACACCGACGATGGCGTACTTGCGTTTCTCCGCCATGCCTTTCGATGTCGCCAATCCCACTTTTGCCAAAAGAACCATGATAACAGGAAGTTGAAAGCAAATTCCAAAGGCAAATATTAGCTTCATCATCAAGGAAAGATATTCACCGACGCGCGGTTCCAGCTCGATCGGCAGGCTGTCTGTGCCACCGGTCGTCTCGAAACTGATAAAAAAGCTCGAAGCCAATGGAAAGATCAGGAAATAGACCAGCGCACCGCCGATGAAAAAGAGGACCGGGGTGGCGGCCAAGAAGGGCGCCAAGGCGGTTTTCTCGTTCTTATAGAGCCCCGGCGCGACGAACAGCCAGAATTGAGTGAGGAAAATCGGGCAACAGAGAAACGCGGCGGTAAAAAAAGCCACTTTGACGTAGGTGAAGAAGACCTCGGTCAGGCCTGTAAAGATGAGCCGCCGCGAGCGGTCATCGACACCAGAGTTCAGCATTACGTCAGCCAGGGGCTGCGACAGGAACCGGAAGATCGGCTCGGCAAAAAAGTAGGCGATGATGAAAACCACGAACAACGATACGACGCTCCAAAGCAGGCGTTGCCGCAACTCGATCAGATGATCAAGCAGAGGCATCTTCCCGCCGTCTGCGCTTTCCGCGCTCATGCCTTGGCGCTTTCCTTTTGGGTTTCCGCTGTGGCGTCCGGTGTCGGCTCGGCGGCGGTCGCCGCCGCTTCACGTGGCGCGGCGGCATCGCCGTCGGTAGTGGTCACAGCGTCGGCTGGCGGCGGCGTCTCGGTGCTCTCGACCGTCTTTCTGAAGGGGTCTTCCGGCGGCACAACCGAATGCGGAGGCGCGATGTTGGCTGGCTGTTCAGTCACCTTGGCGCCTTGGTCCGCCAGATCCGCCGGATCCGCCTCGGTACCGATGCTTGGCGTCGCTGTGGCTGTATCAACGTTGGAGCGGGCGTCACGCTCGACCTGGCTCATCGAATCACCGATGCTGCCGGTGGGATCGATGGTATCGGTGATGGTCTTCTTGAGTTCGCCGCTCCTCACCGCCTGAATCGACTTTTTGGCATCCTCGAGTTCGGCTTCCCGAATCATATCGTCCAGGCCCGACTGAAACTCGCGCGTCACGCTGCGCGCCTTGCGCATCCAGTGCGCGGCGGTCCGCATGACTTTTGGCAAGTCCTTCGGTCCAATGACAAGTAGCGCCAAGAGCGCCACCACCGCCATCTCGGACCAGCCGATATCAAACATGGCAGGTCACCAATTTTCGAAAGACGTCAAGCCCGGGTGCTCAGCCGTTCGCCGCCTTGTCTTTTTTTTCGGCGGAGGCGGAAACGGTCTCCGTATCCTCTTGGATAGACTTAGCGTCCGCCTTGCCAGCGGCTGCCGTGTCTTCCTCTTTCAGGCCCTTCTTAAAGGCGGTGATCCCTGAGCCCATATCGCCCAAGATCTTCTTGATCTTGCCACCGCCGCCAAAGAGCACAAGCACCACCACCAAAACAATGAGCCAGTGCCAAATGCTGAACGTCCCCATCCTGGTTCTCCTGTAGGGTGTCTCGAAGTTTGCAGCGGACTATCGCAAAAAGCCCCGTCTGCCGCAACGTCCGTGGGAATTGGACGGCTTATGTAGCGTTTTTCAGCGGAAATACAAAGGTTTGCTTGCGGTCCAGGCGAACTTCGAAGATTTCCCCCTCGGCCGGCAGGAATTGACCCGCTATCCGGGCATGCAGGTGCAGGTCCGCGGCGCCCTCGCCCGTCGCCTTGAGATGAATCAACGATGTACGGCCCAAAAGCCTCGAAGCCAGGACTTCGACCAGGCCGTCGCGCGGCCCGGGATCGCTGCCCGGTGGTACCAGCAGCAGGGCTTCGGGGCGAATCAGCACCTCGACGGCCTCGCCCTCAACCCCGTGCGGCGCCGCTATGCTGCCAAGCTGCGTCGACACAGATTCGTTCTCAACAATTCCTTCCAAGCGATTGATATCGCCGAAAAAACTAGCAACAAAACCACTTTTTGGATGATTGTAAAGATCTGCTGGGGCGCCTTGTTGTACGATGCGGCCATCCAGCATCAAGGCGATGCGGTCGGCCATGAACATTGCCTCTTCGGGGTCATGGGTGACCAGCAGCGTCGAAGCCCCGCTTTGTTTGAGGACGTGCAAAGTGTCGTCGCGGATCTGATTGCGCAAAACCATATCAAGGCCGGAAAAAGGCTCGTCCAGCAGCATCAGCTTGGGTCGAGGCGCCAGGGCTCTAGCCAGGGCAACTCGCTGCTGCTGGCCGCCCGAGAGAGTGTGTGGGTAGGCATTGGCATAAGCCCGCATTCCAACCTGCTCGAGAACACGCTGGACGCGGTCGTTGATCGCCGACGCCGGTTGGTCGGATATACCGAAGGCGACATTATGGAAAATGCTCAAATGCGGGAACAAGGCAAAGTCTTGAAACACCAATCCGATTCCGCGTGCTTCCGGCGGTAATTCGTTATTCTGGTCCGCGACCACGCGGCCATCGAGATAGACTTTACCTTGTTGCAACCGCTCAAGGCCGGCGGCGACTCGCAGCGCCGTGGTCTTGCCGCAGCCGGACGGTCCGAGCAGGCACACCACCTCGCCCTTCGCCAAAGTCAAGTCGACGCGGTCAAGCGCCCGCAACTGATCGTAGGAATGGGTAACGTTCTCCAGGGCAAGGGCAGCACTCATCGGCGCTTTCGGCTCACACCGCGTCCTTGCCGAGCGCCACGTTGGCGGTGTCCGGATCCACACCGCTCTCGTCCGCCTCGCCAAACTCGGCGACAGTGGCCTCAGCGAACTCGGCGGCGGTGGCCTCACTGCTTTCAAGCGTACCCTCGGGAACAAGGTCTTCACCGAAATCTTCGGGCAGAAGTTCTTCCTCGTCCTCGGTTTCGACATCCTCCGCCGCCTCCGACGGGCCCGGCAAGAGACCACGCTCGCCCAGCGAAATTACCGCTGGGCGGGTGTCCAGCAAACCGGCGGCCTTCAATTCGTCAATACCTGGCAAGGCGTCAAGGGAAGCGAGGCCAAAATGATCGAGAAATGCCTCGCTCGTTCCCCAAGTGACCGGCCGACCCGGTGTGCGACGGCGGCCTCTTGGTTTGATCCAGCCGGCTTCGAGCAAGATGTCCAATGTACCCCTCGACAGCCCGACGCCGCGCACCTCTTCAATTTCGGCGCGGGTCACCGGCTGATGATAGGCGACGATGGCCAGGGTTTCGACGGCGACACGCGATAGCTTGCGTACCTTCGTGCTTTCAAAGGTCAGGAGCGAGGCAAGATCAGCGGCGCTGCGGAATGCCCAGCGATCGCCGACTTTGATCAAATTGACGCCGCGGTTGGCGTAAAGTGCAGCGAGTTCGTCCATCAGTTCGACAAAATTCGCTCCCTCCGGCAGATAGCGCGCCAGATCCTTTTCGCCCAGCGGTTCGCTGGACGCGAAGAGGACCGCCTCAAGCAGGCGGATCAATTCGAAACGTCCCGTCGTCATGCCGTCCTCGGGGTTATGGCGGTCACGTCTCTTTCTCCAAACCACGCAGGTAGATTGTACCGTAGGTTCCATCCTGGCGAATTTTGACCTCGCCACGGCGTGTCATTTCAAGTGCGGCGGCAAAGGTCGAGGCCAACGCCGAACGATTAATCAGGCCGCCTTCCATCCGCGGCGGCAAGAAACCGGCCAGGGCGTGCCACCCCGGAACGGTGCCGAGGATCTTGCTTAGTCGCTGCAGGGCATCGTCCACGGAGTAGAGGTCGACGGGCAGGATATGCAGGCGCCCGTCGGCACTGTCGCGCCGCAACCGTCCATAGGCGGTCAGCAGGTCGTGCAGCGAGACCTCGAAATGAGTGGTGGTCAGGTTCTTCTGGGGTTCCGGCGCGCCGCGAGGGTAAAACTCGCTGTGCAATTGCGGTAGGGCCATCAGGCGCAGGCCAGCGTCCTGCATGGCTTGCAGGCGCTGTAGTTGGAACTTCAGTGCCGCCGCCATCTCGGCACCACTGGGTTCGTCGTCACCGGCCGGTTCGGGCAGCAGCAAACGCGACTTCAGGTATGCGAGCCAGGCGGCCATGACCAGATAGTCGGCTGCCAGTTCAAGACGCAGGCGGCGCGCCTGTTGCACAAACTCCAAATACTGATCGGCGAGCGCCAGGATCGAAATGTTGATGAGATCGACCTTTTGATCGCGCGCCAACTGCAACAGGGCGTCGATCGGGCCTTCGTAGCCTTCGAGATCGAGCCGCAGGTCGTCCGTCGGCGCCGGCCGTTCAAAGTCTTCAACGAATTCGGGTGACTCCGGCACGCTCCGCGTCCTGGCTCTGGCAGTTACATGAACATCTCATAGACTTCTCGCGGATTGCCCGCAAGGCCGGCAAAGACTTCGAAAACGATCCAGCCGACCGGTTCCCAGACAAGCCAGCTCAGGACATTGAGATCGATGCCCAGGTAGTCGCCCAGCATGGGCAGGAGAAAAATCGCGCCCAGAATGATGAACATGCCGTAGCGCTCGAGCCGGGCCAGGGGCACGGCAATCATATGCGGCAGTATACCGACGGCGACCCGTCCGCCATCGAGCGGCGGCAAGGGGATCATGTTGAACACCGCCAGCAACACATTGAGGAATATCGAGCGCGCCAGATTTTCCGACAGCCAAGTCTCGGCCGCCGCCGGGAAAATGACCACGAGGTGAAACAGCAGTGCCGACAGGAAGGCCAGCAGAAAGTTGCTCAGCGGACCGGCGGCGGCGACGAGAACCATGTCGCGGCGCGGTCGGTCCAATCGGTGGAACGCCACGGGCACCGGTTTGGCGTAGCCGAACCCGAAGCGTCCGCCCGAGACGATCAGCAGGATCGCCAACATCAGGATGGTGCCAAAAAGATCGATATGCCGCAGTGGGTTGATTGTTACCCGGCCCGCCCGGTAGGCCGTATCGTCCCCCAGACACCATGCCACGAAGCCGTGCGCGGCTTCGTGGAGCGTAATGGCGATCAAGGCCGGCAGCACCCAGATCGAGGCTGAATACAGCAGCTCTTCATAAGCCACGGCGGTCAAACCCCACCAATGAGGGACTCGAGCTCGTCGAGCAGGGCCGAAACATCGACGGAGCCTGATCGGCCGCGCCGTGCCGTTGCCCGAGTCACGCGCGCGACGGCAGCCTGCGAAAGCGCCGTGCAGGCCGCCGCCACCGCGGTCATCTCCTGGCGATCACCATTACAATGCAGGGCGATATCGCACCCCGCGACCAAACAAGCC
>JAJFGM010000556.1 GCA_021776145.1 Kiloniellaceae bacterium
ACCGAGCGCGTGAACGCCGCGCCAGCCGCCGGAGTTCATGATCAGTGTGGTCGAGTGGTCCTCGGCCAGTTCCGGGCCGAGCCCGCCAACTTCGCGCAGCGCCGCCGTGCGCACGGCGTAATGCGAACCGATGCATAGGGGCGCAAATCCGCCACTGTAACCCGCTTGCATGGCGCCGTGCAGCGAGGCCTCGATCTGCAGGCGGCCGCGCGCCGCCCAACTCCGATCGGCATTGCTGTCGCAGATGCTCGGCGCCGAGACGTAGCCGACGGCGGGGTCGTGGAAAGGCCGCAACATTGCTTCGAGATACCCTTCCGCCGGAACATGATCGGCATCGAGTTGCACGACGAAATCGTAGGTATCGTAGCCGTAGGTGTCATAGAAATAGGCGAGGTTGCCTTCCTTGCACTTGGTTCGCCTTGGCCAGTCGGCTTGGTGGTATGCGGCTATGCCGCGCCGGGTTGAGACGGCTACGCCTTGGCGACGACACCAGTCCAGCATGTCCTGCGTCGGATCTTCGTCAGCGAGCCAGGTGTCGTGCGGATAAGGCTGTGCCAGCATTGCCAGCATCGTCTTCTTCAATAGTTCGGGCCCCTCCGATGGCGCTTTGGTGACTACCATCGCCACGCGCCAATGTCGGGGGAGTTCAAGTGCCGAATTCGCGATCCGGCTCCGCGCAAAAAGCGTGAAAAAGTATGCCGGGAGCGCGGTGGTCCAAAGGACAATCAGCGAATTGATCAGGAAGCGTGCCCACCCGATGTTGTGGGCCGGTTGCAGCCACCACCACCAGAATTGTGCGAGCGCAATCAGCCACAAGGCGATGAGGCCACTGAAGACAAGGCGTTCCTTGGAAGACATCAGTGGTACGAGATAGGGTCGACTCGGAACCTCTGTCGCCGCCGGCGCGGTCCTGAGATCGCTGATGTGTATGTTCATCGGCGCACGGCTCGCTGAGTCCCGGCCGGTCGCGGCCGAATGATCAGGGATTCGCCCGCCATCAAACGGTCGAAGCCGAGGCCCGGTTGTCGGTCAAACGTGTTGGGCATGGGCCCGAACAAACTCCGGCAAGGCCTGTTGACGCATGATCTCAGGCAGGAAGTCGCGCTGCCAGCGGACGGCGGACGCTGCAATCGTCGCGAGATCGGAGCGCGCCGCTCGCCATCCAAACAACTGCTGGGCGTGAGACGGGTCAGCCACCAGGGCCGGCGGGTCGCCATGGCGTCGCGGCTCTTCGATCACGCCCGGTCGTTGACCCACCGCCAGCGAGACGGCGTCGATGACCTCGCGGATCGAGGCACCACACCCCGTGCCCAAATTCGCTACGGCGCTCGCGCCACCGCTTTGCAAGTACCGCAACGCCAAGACATGGGCATCGGCGAGATCGGCAACATGGACATAGTCGCGCACCGCCGTGCCGTCGGCAGTCGGATAGTCCGTGCCATAGATCGAAACGAAGGCGCGCCGGCCCAATGCTGCGTCTACGACCAACGGAATCAGATGTGGTTCTGGGTCGTGCAGCTCGCCTATCTCGCCGTCGGTGTCGGCACCCGCGGCATTGAAGTAGCGCAGGGCGCAATGCCTTATGCCGTGGCATTGGCCGTACCAGTGGACCAACTGCTCAAGCATGACTTTCGAGGCACCGTAGGGATTGACCGGGGCAAGCGGTGTCTGCTCTGTGATTGGTAATGCCGCCGGAATCCCGTAAGTCGCACATGTCGAAGATAGGACCAGGGCCTTGACGCCCGTTTCGACCATCGCATCCAAGAGGTTGATCGACATCGCGGCGTTGTTTCGGAAATATATCGACGGGGATTGCATGGATTCGCCGACATAGGCGTAGGCCGCAAAATGCAATACGGCAGAGACACGGTGGTCGCGCATCGCTGCAACCAGCGCGGCCCGGTCCTCCAAGGGCGCCTCGACGGAAGGGCCCCAACGCACAGCCCAGCGGTTGCCCCGGCGATAGTCGTCGTAGACGACGGGAATATAGCCACGCTTGGCGAGAGCCTTGCAGGCGTGGCTGCCAACGTAACCGGCGCCTCCTGTTACCAGAACACGATTCATAAATTTCGATTCCTAGGCAGGTCGTTCCAAAGCCCCGACGCAATTCCGGCCGCACGCGGCCGGTCAATAACGGTCAAGGCATTCAGCGATTAGCGGTCCCGGTTTTCTGGGTATCGGTGCTTATGTCAGGATTTGCAGAAACGGGTTGCCCGCAATCCACCAAAATGGCGGCTCTTTCGCAGGTGCGAAGACTATGTAAGGACCAAGTAAATTGGGCAAGGAAATTTTTGTAAAAAATAACGCGACATCAATATTGTAACAATATCCACACAAATAACATTGTTTATTTATTTCTAATAAACACGATGTTATTTATTGTTCAAATAATTACAAGAATTCGACGCCATATAAGTCAATTCCAACGGCCGCCTGCGCAAGGGAAATGGAGTGGATCCAAAAAGGACGGCAAATAGTTGACCAACAATTCGAAAATGGATCTCAAGCATGAGGCGGATAGATGCGGCACTATTGTCGCAGGTTAATGGATGTTCGTTGGTAAGCCTCGTCATTTAGGCGAAGATTCAGACAGTTGGCCCCGTCATGGCCGGCGGCCGGCATGGCAGAGCCGCTACTGTCGCGGGGGTTGAATGATCGCCGCGCGCTGTCTCAAGGCTGGCAGATCGCGCTTTTCGCGCTGGTGGCATGTTGCACGATCCGATCACGGCGACGTCTTATCCAACGGGTAGGATGACGTGCAATGGCCGGGAATTTGTTTAACTGGTAATATCGCTCGGAAGCCCCGCGGTCGGTGTCGCAAGGTGGATGGCAATATCGGGAGCGGCATCGTTTGTCGGGGGACCCTGACCGTGTTTTAGTCTACCCTAAAAGTACGTGGACATTTGCGGCGACTCGGGAGAAGAAGATGACATTCCGAAAATACCCACCGACCAAGGACCGGCGCGATATCGGTCAGGTCGTGTTCCCGATCGAGAAAATGGCGGCGGCGCGTGAGCTCAGTTCCTGCTGTGTCGGCGTCGAAGCCGCGCTGGAGACCAATTCCGGATTTGACGGCCTGATGCGCCGCCTTTTAAATGCGCGACCGGCAAAAAGCGCGGATCCCAAGTAGACACCTGATCGCAAGATACGAAGCGGCGCGCGCGACGGCTTGCGTCCGGCGGTGGACCTGCTATGCAGATCCCTTCCCGCCGCCGCCCGCGGAGCCGATATGCGCGAAGACGAACCGCCGCCAATTCTGCGAGACAAAGACCACCAGGCACCCTCGGCCTTTCGTCCCGAGGCCCTGCTACGCGAAGCACGGCGGCAGAAGGGACTCGTGGCGGCCGAGGTGCCGGAACTCTGCCTGCTCGATCCCGACGGCGACATTGTGCGGCACCTTTGGGGCATTGGCGCCGCCCGGCCGGTCGCGGCCTGGTCGTGCTACCACTCGGAGATGTTCGGCTTCGACATCGGCGGCCGACACGTCGGCATCGTCGGCTGCGCTGTCGGCGCGCCCTACGCGGTACTGCTCGCCGAACAGATGTTCGTCTCGGGCTGCCGCCTGCTGGTCAGCATTACATCCTCGGGTGAGCTCGTGACGCTCGGCCCGCGGCCCTATTTTGTACTCCTCGATGCTGCGCTGCGCGACGAGGGCGCCAGCTACCACTATCTGCCGCCTGGCGATTTCGCCACGGCCGATGCGCGGCTTCTCGAGGCTGTCGGCCGCGCCGTCGCCACGGCCGGGCCGATCGTTCATCGTGGCCGCAGCTGGACCACCGATGCTCCCTACCGCGAGACCGAGGCTTTGTTGCGTCGCGGTCGCGAACTCGGCTTGGCGGCAATTGAAATGGAGAGCGCGGCGCTTTATGCCCTGGCCGAGGCGCGCGCCCTGCCGATCGTCTGTTTGGCGCACGTGACCAATGCCATGGCGGCCAACACCGGCGATTTCGAAAAGGGCGAAGCCTCCGGGGCCATCGAGGCGCTGCGCTTGATCGAATCCATCGCCTTGGCCTTCGACGAGATCCTCGATGTGAAACCGTAAAGCGAAAGGGCCATGTCAGGACTGGGCGTGCGGCGCCGATTTCGACCGCCACATGATGGCGCCGGTCAGCCGTTGGACTTCGGCCTTTGTAGGTTGGCATTCACAGATCGGCGTCACGCCGCGTGAGCAGCTTGGCGATGTGACCATGGGTTAGTCTCGCTTCTTCATTCATCCAGTTGCGAAAGACACGGACGGCAAAATGTTCGGCGCGGGCCGGTACGTAGACCATGTCGTATCCATATTTGGTCTCTAGCGCGCAGTCAGTGCCGAACGGAGGGCAGAGTTTCCCTGCGAGAATATCGTGGAACGCACAGACGATGCTGCATAGCGCGACTCCCTGGCCTTCGATTGCTGCCTGCAAGGCCATGGCCGATTGACTAAAGCGAGGTCCCTCGGCCAAGTGATCGATATTCAAGTCGTGTCTCTTGGCCCAGCCTTGCCAGTTCATCCATGCCGGATCGGTAGTCTCTCCTTCGAGGTGGATGAGATGGACACCCGCGAGATCGATGGGTTGCTGCCTATTCCTGTCGGCGAAATCGAAGCTTGGCGCACATAGCGGCAGAACCCAATCGTGGAAAAGCCGTTCGCTCTTGAGACCGGGATAGCGACCTGCCCCGAACCGAATGGCGAGATCGACTTCGCCCCTTCCGACCTCGACAAAGCGCATGGCCGTATCAAAGCTTAGATTGATCGTCGGATGGCGCTCGTGAAACCGCTGGAGGCGGGGCACGAGCCATTTCATGGCGAAAGTCGGTGCGGCGCTAATGGATAGGTGCGTCTGGTCGTCGTCCGGTGCCAATTGGTGGAATCCTTGACTCAAAAAGTCGAATCCGCGGCGAATTTTCGGCAAGGCCTCCCGAGCTCGGGTTGTCAAGGTGAGGCCGTCCAACGAGCGTTGAAAGAGAGTTGCGCCGATACGCGCTTCCAACCCACGGACTTGCTGGCCGACAGCTGCCGAGGTGACACCCAGCTCCTCGGCGGCGCGCGTGAAGCTCCCGAGTCGCGCGGCCGCCTCGAAGGCCTTGAGGGCATTGAGGGGCGGTAGGGTATTCATATGGGTACTATAAAAGTTTTTCTTTAACAAAGAAAGATGAACTGATTTGTCGTCAACAGCTTATTGTTATAAAAATCCATGTTGTCAGGGTAAGTTTCTGCCAGACTAATATTGCGATCCCATAAGTCAGAAAGATAATCTTTCTTATTGCGGAAGGCGTGTGTCGTGTATGAGCTCTACTGGCACCCCAGTTCCTCTTCTTATGCACCCATGGCCGTCCTTGAGGAGATCGGTGTGTCCTTCACGCTCCATCAAGTCGACTATGACGGCGGGGAGACCCGAAGTCCGGACTATCTGCTCATTCAGCCCCTCGGCCTTATCCCGGCGCTGAGATTCGAGAACGGCGGCTCGATGTTCGAATCCGCTGCAATAGTTCTCCATCTCTGCGACCGTCACAGCGGGGCGATGCTCGCGCCGTCGCCGGAGCAGGCGGAGAGATCGGCATACCTGCAGTGGCTCTTCTTTCTGACCGACACGCTCTATCCCTCATACAATCGGTACTACCATCCAGCGCGCTACACGGCCGATTCCAGCGGCGCCGCCGATGTGAAAGAGCAGGCACGTCGAACGATGCTGAAGCAATGGCAGGTGATCGAGGGCGCGCTACAAAGGAATGGTCCCTGGATCCTGGGGCAGCGCTTCTCGGCGTGTGACATCTATTTGCAAATGATCACCACGTGGCACGAGAACCCCGCGGAGCTCCTCGGCACTTACCCCCGTATCCGTGAATTGGCACGCGGTGTTATGGCCCGGCCCAGGTGCCGCCGCGCATTCGAGCGCCACACCTTCGAATCGGGATTGGAGAGCCACTAGCCAGGTTCGGGGTGATTAGGACCGGAAATGAAAACCAAATTTACCCATATCAACGGCGAATACCGGGACTTCATCGAAAAGCAGAAGATGTTTTTTGTTGCCACCGCTGCCCCCGGGGGTCGCGTCAATATGGCTCCGAAGGGGATGGATACGCTGCGGGTCATGAGCCCCAATCGAATTGTCTGGTTGAGCCTGACCGGGGCGGAAAACGAAACAGCGGCGCACCTTTTGGAGTCGTCGCGAATGACACTGATGTGGTGTTCCTTCGATCGTAAACCGTTGATCCTACGAGCCTATGGGGACGCCTCCATCGCCCATCCTAGGGACAGGCGCTGGGGCGAACTCGCCATTCATTTCCCGCCGATACCCGGCGCGCGACAGATTTTCGACGTTACCGTTGATTTCGTCCTCAAGTCCTGTGGCTTCGGTGTCCCGCGTTACGAATTTGTCGCAGAGCGCGATACGCTGCGGAAATGGGCCGAGAAAAAGGGTGAGGACGGTTTGAATCGGCATTGGGCTGACCACAACACATCCAGCATCGACGAAATGCCGACCGGTATTTTACCTGATGGGTGATGCGAGACCTTTTTGGCTGCCGGCGCGAGGACATCGGCGACCACAGGGCTGAAGGCGCATAATCGTCCGGCGGTTTGCCTTTCCTCTATGACGGGTGCTATGGCTGCAAAGCCGGGTGGGATTGGCCCGATGACGCCACGAGTTGGAATCCACGAGGACCATGTCAGGACTAGATATTCGTCCCGCCGACCCCGAAGACGCCGCAGTCGTGCATGCCATGCTGCGCGCGCTGGCGGAGCACGTCGGCGACAGTGAGAAGTTCGCCAACACGCTGGAAAAAGTCCGCCGCGACGCCTTTGGGCCGGAGGCGCGCTACGAGACCTACCTGGCCGAACTCGACGGCCGGCCTGCCGGGCTGGCGGCCATCTTCATGACCTACTCGACGTTCACCGGCCGCCCCTGCCTGTTCGTCGATTCGCTATATGTCGAGGACTGGGCGCGCGGCGCCGACGTCGGCCGCCAGTTGATGGCGCTGGCCTGCAGGCTGGCCTGCGCGCGCGATTGCGTACGTGTCGACTTGAACGTGCACCATGACAATCCGGCGCAGCATTTTTACCAAACCCTGGGCATGGCGGCGACCGGGGAACAGCCCTACCAGATCAAGGGCGAGGCCATGCAGGCCCTGGCCAAGCTGTCGGCAGCGGTGGCCTGGGATCTTTAGGTCGCCATCTCAACAGTGCGCCTGGAAGTCCTTGCTTACGGCAGCGAAACCCTCCGCCGACTGCATGCCCGAGCCGACCAGTCCGCCGTCGATGTGCGGCATGGCGAAGTACTCGGCGCCGTTGTCCTTGTTGACGCTGCCGCCGTAAAGCAGGGACACCTCGTCGCCCAAGGCGCGGCCGAAAGCCTGGTCGATCAGGCCGCGGATCGCGGCATGGATGTCGTTGGCGATTTCGGCGTTCAGGGTCTTGCCGCTGCCGCTGGTGCTGATCGCCCACATCGGCTCGTAGGCGACAAGTAAGTCGTCGGCCGTCGCCGGGCGCCCGAGGGCCTCGGCGGCGCGCGACAGGGTCGCGAGTTGGCGGGTCAAAACTTCGCTGGTCTGCTCGGCTTCGTACTGCTCCAGCGTCTCGCCGATGCAAAGGATCGGTCGAATGCCCTTCTTGAAGCATTCGGCCAATCGCTTTTCGATGATGCGCTCGTCCTCGTTGAGGTGGAGCCGGCGCTCGGAGTGGGCGATGATGCAAAAGCCGATGCCATAGTGAACCAGGTCGTCGGCGTTGATTTCACCGGTCAGCGAATAGCTGTCGCTCCAGCCGACGTTCTGTGCCGCCAAGTGATAGCCGTGGTCGAGCCCGGCGAAGGCCGCCAGGCAAATCGCCGAGGGCGCGACGCCGATCTGGTGCCCGGACTCGCGCGCGGTGTTGCTGCGGTTCTGTACCAGAACGTCGAATGCCGAAAAGACATCGAGTTTGTTCTTGAAGGTGCCGAAGAGGTACTTCTTGCGCATGTGATTCCAAACTTTCGCGGCGTCATCGCCCCTTCAAACGGCCACCCCGGCTGCTCAAAAGCGATGATCGTGGCATGTCTACAAGGCCGCGGCGACGACCGCGCGCCTCTTGACCGGCGGCATAGCAGACCGCGCGACCTAATTCAAACCGAAGCGAAGATGCGCTGAGCGCGATTGTACCGCGTGGCCGCCATCGGATATCGTGAAATCCGACAATCAGGCGTTGGGGTGAGCGATGAGTGAGGTCCGAAGCGATAGCGTGCTGGCAGGCGGTTGCCAGTGCGGCGACATCCGCTACGAGGTCCGCGGTGTGCCGTGCGATCTCTATGCCTGCCACTGCCGCGAGTGCCGCAAGCAGTCGGCCTCGGCATTTGGCATTTCGCTCATGGTCAAGAGCGCCGATCTGGTGCTCGTCTCGGGAGTTCCGAAAATCTGGTCGCGGGCGGCGACGCTCGGCGGCTCGCTCGACTGTGCCTTTTGCCCGCGCTGCGGGTCGCGCCTGTGGCATGGCGACCCCAAACGCGATGAAGAGGTCAGCGTCAAGGGCGGCTCGCTCGACACGCCGCCCGATCTGTCGGGCGCCAAGCATATCTGGGTTTCCCGCAAGCTCCCGGGCGTGGTGATCCCCGACCATGTCGAGATCCACGCCGAGGAACCGCCGGACGCCTGATGGGCTAATGAAGTGCTTCGCGCCCTGGGGATTTGCCAGGCGGCACTTGGCCTGTTATGCGATGCGGTCTGACCAGCAAGGGGCTGCATGGCAAAGAAGCGTTTCAAGGAAGGTTTCGATCGCCTCGGCATCGTCGTCTTCGTGGTCTTCGCGGCGGGCTTTCTGCTGGTCTATCTGCTGGCCCGGGAGCCCTTTATCTTGCCGCCGCAAGGAAGCCCGGAGCGGGTCGCGGTCGACGCCGATTTGGCGGAGAACTGCAACCCGGACAACGACGGCCCCTTCGCTACGCTATGCCGCGAAAGGGTTATGGCCAAGTACCGCTGGGAGTTCTACCGCAGCTATTCAAGCGGCTTTTCGATGGTCTTCGTCGGGCTCCTGGCCCTGGCTGCGATGGTTATCGGATATCGCACGCTGCGTTGGGTCGTCGCTGGCTTCAAGCAGGGTTGATCCCCTTTACCGGCCCTACTGGCCGTTTTTCTTGTATTCCTCGATCAGCGCCTGCGCAAAGTCCACATAAACCATGACCAGCACAATGCCGACGATGAAATAGAACGGCAAGGCACCGATCGAAATGGCAAGACCGCCGGCGAAGAGGGTGATGATAGTGGTGCCGATCAGGCCGGCAATCAGGGTGCTCATCTCACTCGCGTCCCGAGGTGCTGAAGTGCCAGAGTATAAACCATTTGCGGCGTGCGCTCAAAGCGGTGCCGCTGCCGATCGGCCGCCGCGGCAGGCAAGCGGTCGCGGTCATGGCTCGCAGGCCTGGCTCAACCAGGCTGCCGTACGCAGCAGGCGTGCGTCGTCTCCGGCCGGACCGACCAGCTGCACGCCGACCGGTAGATCGTTCGAGCCCCTAAGCAGGGGGAGGGAGAGCGCAGGCAAGCCGCAGAGTGTCCAGATCGTGCAGAAGATCGGGCTGCCGGTGGTGTCCAGGCCTTGCGGTGCCTCACCGGTCGCCGCCGGTGTCAGGATGGCGTCGAAGTCTTCGAATATCGGCGCCAGGATGCCGCGCAACAGTTCGCGGTGTTCCTCGGCGGCATTGTAGTCGACCGCGAGGATTTTTTGGCCGCGCTCGATCATTTCGCGCAATCGCGCGCTGAGACCGTCCTCGCCGCGGGCGTATTCGCGCGCAAAGCTGCGCGCAAGATCGGCTTCGAGAATGAGGCGATGCTGTTCGGCGGCCCCGGCAAGCTGGCTGTCGAGGTCGATCTCCTCGACCTGGGCGCCCAGATGCTCGACCATTTCGCCGAAACCCTCGTGTACGTCGCTTTCGGCTTCGCCCCAGTGTGGTGTCTTTACAAAGGCGAAGCGCGGCGGCGCCGGGGGCTCGGCCAGGGCGCTGGCGAGCAGCGGCGGGCGGGACCGCCGTACGCTGTCGGGATCCCTTTCGTCGAAGGCGATCAACTGTTCGGCCAAGAGTGCCGCGTCGGGTATATCGCGCGCGAAGACGCCGATGTGATCCAGCAGGCGTGACTGCTTGAGGACGCGATGGCGAGAGATCAAGCCGTGGCTGGGCTTGAAGCCGACGACTCCGCAATAGGCGGCGGGGCGCACCACCGAACCGTTGGTCTGCGTGCCAACGGCCAGAGGTGCCATGTAGGCGGCGACGGCGGCGGCGGAGCCGCTCGACGAGCCACCTGGGCTGCGTCCGGGATCGTGCGGATTGCGGGTCTTGCCGGGCGTGTAAACCGCCATTTCCGTGGTCACGGTCTTGCCGAGAACGATTGCTCCCGCGGCGCGCAGCAGGGAGACCAGAGTGGCATCGTTTCCAGGCGAACGTCCCTGGTAAAGCGGCGTGCCGTATTCCGTCGGCATGTCGCTGGTATCGACGATATCCTTGACGCCGACCGGAACTCCATGCAGGGCGCCCAAGGGCCGGCCAGCCTGACGGTGCTTGTCCAGTTCCCGGGCCAGGGCGAGTGCCTGTTGCGGATCGACATGGGTCCAGGCCTGGACCGTGTCTTCAAAGGCGGAGATTCGCGCCAGGCAGTCACCAACCAGTTCCTCGGAGCTGATTTCGCCGGCGCGAATAAGCCGGGCGGCTTCGCTGGCGCCGAGACGGGACAAACCCGTGTCTGTCGTCGTTACGGACGTCTTTTGCATAATCCGCCTAACCGAAGAAATAGACCGGCAGCCACAGCGCGATGCCAGGGAAGATATAAAGCAACGTCATGGCGAGGATCACGATTGCCAGATAGGGCATGATGCCGGCGAAAATCTGCATCAACTCCACACCCGGCGGTGCTACGCCCTTGAGGTAGTACGCGGCCATGGCCATGGGCGGGGTGAGGAACGAGGTTTGCAGGTTCAAGGCGACGAGGATGCCGAAAAACAGCGGATCGATACCGAAGGTATCGAGCATGGGCAGGAAAATGGGCACGAAGATGATGATGATCTCGCTCCACTCCAGGGGCCAGCCCAATAGGAATATGATAATCTGCGCCAGAATCAGGAAGGCGACCGGCGACAACTCCATGCCGAGCACCCACTCTTCGATCAGTTGATGGCCGCCAAGGTAGGAAAAGACCGCGGCGAAGGTCCAGGAGCCGACAAACAACCAGCACACCATGGCCGAGGTCCGGGCCGTCAGGTAGACCGCTTCCTTCAAGCGTTGCCAGGACAGGGCGCGATAGAGAAAGGCGAGCAGCAGACCACCGAAAGAGCCGACGCCGGCGGCTTCGGCCGGGGTCGCGATGCCGGCCAGGATGGCGCCGAGCACGCTCATGATGAGGACAAAAAGCGGCACGAAGGACGTCAAGAGCTGCCACAGAATCTTGCCTAGGGGCGGCACGTCTTCCTGCCGTGGTTTCGGCGCCAGGGAGGGATCGATCCAGGCGCGCGTGACCACGTAGAGCATGTACATGCCGGCAAGCATCATGCCGGGAAAGAGCGCCGCCGCATAAAGGCGCACCGGCGATTGTTCGGCGATGGCGGCGTAGACGATCAGCATGATACTTGGCGGGATGAGAATGCCCAGACAGCCGCCGGCGCAGATCACCCCGGCGGCGAACCTGGGCTCGTATCCGGCGCGTAGCATGGCCGGAAATGCGAGCAGGCCCATCAGTGTGACCACGGCGCCAATGATACCGGTCGCCGTGGCAAAGATGGCACAGGTCGCCAACGCGGCGATGGCCATGGAGCCGGGCAGGTTGCGTGCCGCCATCTGAATGCTGAAAAACAGCCGGTCGACGATGTTGGCCCGTTCCACCACGTAGCCCATAAACAAAAACAATGGCACCGCCACCAGGACATCGTTCGACATCACCGAGAAGGTGTTCTGCACGAAAAGGTCGAAGATGCGATTATCGAACAGCGAATTCATGCGCTCGGGGTCGTAATAGGCGTAGTAACCAAAAGCGATGCCCATGGCGATCAACGTGAAGGCGATGGGAAACCCGAGCAGGACAATTAAAATGAACAGTCCCAGCATCATGATAGCGATTTGCGGATCCGTCATCGTCGGGCCCCTGTCTTGGGCAAGTCACCGTCCTTGGGCGGCTCGTCATCGCTATGTGCCCGCGCTTGGTCCTCGTGCTGATGGATCAGCATCGATCCGGTTTCTTCAACGTCATGTAATCGCCCGGGCCGGCGGCCGGTACGCAGACAGACAAGACAACGATAAGCTTCCGCCAGGCCTTGCAGCAGAACCAAGGCACCGGCGATGGGCATCAGGGTCTTGAAAAAATAGATCTGGATTCGGGCCGGGCTGTTCCAGCTCACTTCCTTGTAGAACCAGGAATCCGCCGCGAAGGTATAGCCGTAGTAGACCAGCGCGACCATGCCGGGGCCGAGGAAAATGAAATAAAGCACCAGATCGATACCGGCCTGAACGCGCAGTGGCATCAGGCGGTAAACGACATCGCCGCGCACGTGGCCGTCGCGCGACAGTGTATAGGCGCCGGCCATCATAAAGAGCGCGCCATACATCTGGACCGCCATGTCGAAGGCCCAAACGGTCGGGGCGTTGAGAATGTAGCGGACGAAGACCTCGTAACAGGTCGCAAGAGTCAGGATGACGATACACCAGCCAAAGGCCTTGCCCGTCCACATGCTAAGTCGATCGATAAAGAACAGGACGCCGTTCATGGCCACATTCCCCCGCGTCGGGCCGGCCGAGGTTTCATACGGTCGGGGCGGTGCCATTCGGCA
>JAJFGM010000557.1 GCA_021776145.1 Kiloniellaceae bacterium
GGCGATGCTTGTCAGCGTCTCGTCGCGCAGTTTACTTACAACCATCCGGGACACGATGAATGCCGCAATTTGAGCCCGCCGGGGTGGAGACCCCTTGTCTTCTGCTCGACCGACAGAAGCTTGAAGCCAACGCCCGTCGCATGCGCGCCGCGGTCGAGCGACATGGGGTCGCCTTGCGGCCGCACCTCAAGACCGCGAAGTCGATCGAAATCGGCGATATCGCGACCGCCGGCAGCCGCACGCAAATCACCGTTTCGACCCTTAAGGAGGCCGAGTACTTCATCGAAGCCGGCTACAGCGACGTGCTTTATGCCGTTGGCGTGACACCCAACAAGTTCCCGCGCGTCGAGCGTATTCTGCGCGACTTGAAGGGCGATCTGACCCTGGTCACCGACAATGCCGTGGTTGCCGCCGCAGCCGCGGATTTCGCCGCCCAACGCGGATTGACCCTGCGCTTTCTCATCGAGGTCGATTGCGGTGATCATCGCGCCGGAGTCCAAGCCGGCGGCGACAGCTTGCTGCCGGTCGCGGAGATAATGGCCGCGGCAAGCGGTATCGAGCTGCGCGGTGTCATGACGCACGGCGGGCAATCCTATGGCGTCAACAGCCATGCAGGTGCCAGCGAGGTCGCCGCGCAAGAGGTCGCAGCGACAACGGCCGCGGCGTCGCGCTTGCGCGCGGCAGGGATGCCTTGCGAGGTGGTCAGTATCGGGTCGACACCCAGCGCCCTCTATGCCAAGAACCTGGATGGCGTGACGGAAGTCAGGGCTGGCGTCTATGTGTTCTTCGACCTGTCGCAGTTTGCCCTGGGCGCCTGCGCGCGCGACGATATCGCCTTGACGGTTCTGGCCACCGTGATCGGCCACAACAAGGCCGCCGGGACCGTCGTCGTCGACGCTGGTGGCCTCGCCCTGTCGAAAGATCTAGGCGTCCCGAATTTTCTGCCCGATGCCGGCTATGGCCTGCTCTGCGATCCGATCAGCGAGGAACCGTTGGCCGACCTCGCCGTCGCGTCGGTCTCCCAGGAACACGGTGTGATTCCAGTTAGTGACATGGCCTGGTACGACAGGCTGCCGATTGGGGCGCAAGTCCGCATCCAGCCCAACCACGCCTGCATGACGGCGGCGGCCCATGACAGCTATCTTGTTCTCGATGAAGGCAAGGCGCCGTACGAATGGCGGCGCGTCAACGGCTGGTGAGGCGCGCTGGTTTTAGGCGTCGATGTCGAGCCGGTTGCCGCTGCTTGCCTGATCACCCAACAAGGCGGTGGCCTTGGCGTAGTTCTGCAGGCGTTCGCCGGCCCGCGCCGCCGACTGATCGGCGCCCGAGGGGCTGATCGCCGCCATGGCTGCGGCAGAGAGGCGTTGGCCGAGGCGTTCGGCCTGCTGCGCGTTGCCGGCATTTATTGAGACGCCGACCGAACCGCCAACGGCATAGCGGCGGCCGTCGGGACCGACCTCATAGTCGTATTGGACCGCGCCGGCGATATCGCCGGCGGCGGCGGCGTGTGCGGTTTCTTCCTGTCGTACTTGACCGTCGCGTTGGCGCAGTTGAGCCAAGGAGGCATTCTCGGCGGTCGAAGAAGCCTGTTCGTCGCCGCCACCCTGGCGCCGCTGGCGGCCGTTGTTGGCAGAGGATCCAGAGCCGCCGGAGATCGGTCGGCCGGGTTTGGCACCTTCGCCCTCAAGGGTGCGAACGGCCAGTGCCGTGTTCTGTTGCCCATCGACTTCGCGTCCGACCGGCAGGGCGCCAACGACCACGCCGAGACGGCCATAGGGATCGACAGGACTGACAGAACCGATAGCCGACATGGCTTGATAGCTGCTCCTGGTAAGTTTGGCTTGCTCAAACTGCCGCAGGGCAGGGTATGAGGGCCTTGAAACGGTCGCGCCGATGTCCTGTGCGGTCCGGTTGACGTCGGGCCAAGGCTCCAAACCCGGGACAGCGAAGACTTCGCCGGACCGCCATTTTAGGCGCCAAGCCCTTCACCCATTCCTAACTTTATCTAAAGTTTTAGCAATTATATACGTGAGAAATGTAAATTGACACAACACATTGAAAAAGAAAGATAATGAAATGTGTTGGGTATCAAAAAAACTTCTTATCAAACGTTCGGACGATGCGCTCAACGAGATCGATAAGATCACTCAACGCTGCCGCGATAGGCCGGCCTTGGAGAGCAACTTCGCGAAACTCTATATCGAGTCGAAGCTTAAAATCGCCCTGCGGGTGCGTGTCGGTCGGCATCGACCAGAGCTTAGACTGATCATTCAGGCTGTCCCAATTTCTGGGGTAAACCCGGATGTGCTCACTTCGCGACAATTGGCTGATGTTCGTTCCAAAATTCGCGGAGCCTACAGGTACAACTATCCTGTGTTTGTCAGCGATGTCGAGCGCGTGGAGGGACCAGAGAAGGTTGTTTCCTCCCTTGTATGGCTTTAGCCGGTTGATCATTTCCTGGGCTACAGGATCGAGTCTTCGTAATTTTCGCCTACTCTCGGATTTAAAGACCTGAGCGCATCTAGCCACTGGGAAGTAGGTATTTGTGGAATTCGGATATCCATTAATCTGGGCAAGCCGATAGGTGAGTTGATCGAGGCTAACACGGAGATTGTGGACGGCATCAGCGGCAATCAAAGGAATGACATCTGGGATATTCCTCCTCAGCTTGAGAAAGACACACGTGCGTTTTTGTCCGCGATACGAATATGGCTTCTCGATGATTCTGTGGGGTTTACTGTTAATGAATGCACGCACCTCCCTGGTGAGGTCATTGACATGGCTCTTGGCCCGTTCAATCTTTAGTTTTGGGTCACACAGCAAATCATCGTTCATGATAAGGTTTCCATATGGACACCACGAACAAAGGTAAGGGCAATGACCCGCATCGGCACGAGTGCTCAGAAAAAGAACAAGAACGCCGTCGCGACAAGGCCCTAAAGAACGCTTTGCGCATGCCGCCGAAGCCGCACAAGCCAAAAGAACCTACGGGCCAAAAGAGCAAAGACGCCCCCGACGACTAGAGCTCTTTAAGCCCCAAACTATCAATAAATTGCCGGCCGCGCGGTGTGATTTTCAGATGGTCTGGACTTGCCTGCATACCGCCAAGACTGACCTTGGCACGGGGGCGTTCGATATCGACGAACTGCGACTCGATAAGTCTCTTGATCAAGAGGTTCAGGTAGGGTGGCCACATTATCACTTGTTCTGATTGCAGGGCGTGCAACTCGAACATCATATCCATTTCGAACTGGGAGTATTTGTCGTGGATGAAACGGAGGTTGAGTTTGTAGAGTCGCAAGGACTTACGGTCAATCTCCCCTCGGTCTGCGCGCCGGTGGCAGTTCGGGCAGATGGCGATGAGGTTGTCGTACTTGTGCGCTTGGCATTGCGCCCACGGGACAATGTGATGAACGTCGACCTCGATGTGTCGGCAAGTCGGGATGGCGCAGCGATGCCCAGCCTCGACGAGGACACGGCGTCTTAAATCGGATGGCACGGGCGGACGCTTGACCATCGATTACTCCTGAACGTCACGCGAATATCGCCAACGCAGAAAACCACGGACCATCTGTTTCAGCGTGCGACGCTTCTCAGGCAGCTTGCCCTGCACCAACCTGCCGATATGTGAGGCGCTTGCCGCTGATGCCCTTGAGCGCTTCTTGCGCGCGCTCCGAGTCGGTGACGTGGCGGAAGTTGTAGCGGTAGTCGAATTCGCAGGTGTAGCGCTTAAGGTGCTTGGCCGATATGTGTTGATAGACGCCGATCAAGCCATGCTTGAAGATCGAATAATAGTTCTCGACAACCTGTGTCCCGGCGTCGCCGCGCGCATATTCGCCAATGTTGTGGTTGACCGTCTCGTGGCTTGCGAACTCGCGGCCTAGCGTGGTGTAGGACTTAAGTTGGTCCGTGCGCAGATCGCTTTTGCGGTCGACGTTGGGGAAAATGTGTTGGCGCAAGGTTGTGCTGCGCATGTTGGGGATATGGAACGAGCGGGCCTTGCCGTCGCGCTCGACAAGCGTAAGGACGGCCATCTTGCTACCGTGGCCGCGCTTCTTCTGCCAGCGACCATCGGGCGCTTTCACGCAGTCAGGCTTGCCGAGATAGGTTTCGTCGACTTCGACGCGCACGCCTTTGCCGCCCAAGGGGCCGGGGTTGTCTTCGCGTATGGCTTCACGGATGCGGTGCGTCATGAACCAAGCGGTTTTATATGTGACGCCAAGCATGCGGTGAAGCTGATGGCTGCTGATGCCTTTCTTGCTGGCGGACATGAGATGGAAGGCCAGCACCCATTTGTGCAAGGGCACCTTGGAGCGCTCGAACAGCGTGCCCACAGTTACCGTGAACTGCTTCTTGCAGGACAGGCAGTAGTAGAGGCCGGGACGGTGCGACTTGTCCTTGACGAAGCTCGTGCGCTCAGCCTCTCCACAGTTGGGGTAACAACGGCCGTTGGCCCAGATCAGCGACTCCAGGTGAGCGTGGGCCCTAGCCTCATCATGAGAAATGGAATTGGAGAGGTCTGTCATGGTCTTTTTCCGAAGGATTTTTCGCAAACGGAAGTCGTGTGACGAACGAGAGGCCGATATACGCTCGGTGTTTTCGTCTATCGGCTTTGCCGATCTCGCTTCATTGTTGCGACCCAATCGTCAAGGATCGCCACCAACTCATGGCTAATTTCCATGAACGTTGCCTCGTCAATATGATCAGGGCGATTCTGCTCCAACGTCGTTCGAATATGGCCAGCGAATCCGGACGCCCGCTCCACAGCATCGGGTGCGTCGGTCAATGGCAGAGCCAAAAGGTATTTGACCAGATATTCAAGCGCGCCAACTTTTGCCTGAAGCCGTTCAAATTCAGTCATTTATTGGCTCCGCGTTAAAGCCCCACTCCAATATAGGATCGGCGATGACTTTTCTCAAATACATAGTCGCCAAAGTTTTAGATATCCGAATGGCGGTGAGATATTGACCAGCTAATAGTTTAAAAAAACGTCATACGTATCAGAAAAAAAATAAAAAATAATCTTTCCACATACGAGGTAAATTCTCGTGGATGGCCGGCCGCGCAGCGTCAGGCCACCAAGGCCTTGCGGGGAAAAGCGAAGATGCGCTCGCGGCCAAGCAAATGCACCCGAAAGGCTCTGGTGAAGAGGCCGGTCAGTGCCGGGTCGAGGACGTTGAGGCCGCCGGTGTAGGCGCCGAAAGCCGGCACCACCAGGCGGCGTCCGTCGGTTGCGAAGCAGCGGCCGGAAACGCGGCGATTGCGCACGCGAATGGCGGCTTTGGGGTGGAAGTGCCCGGATATCTCGCCTGCGACCTTGGCGTCCGGCAACGCCTCGTGGCGCAGCACCAGGGCCCCTTCGGTCATCTCGTGGAAGACACGGCCGCCCCAATCGGACGGCGGCTCGGGGTCGTGATTGCCGACGATCCAGATCCACTCGTGCTGACCGGTCAAGCGCCGCAACCGTTCCACGTCCGCGGTCCCCAGGCGCTCCGCGGCCTCGGAATCGTGGAAGGAGTCGCCCAGACAGATGACCCGTTCGGCGCCGTGCCGATCAACCACCGCCTGCAGGTTCTGTAAGGTCGTCGCGGTATCGTAGGGCGGCAGGAAGCGGCCGCTCTTGGCATAGGACGAGCCCTTTTCCAGGTGCAGGTCGGCGACCAGAACGGTGCGCCGCTGCGGCCAGATCAAGGCACCGGAGAGGTCGGCCAGCAATTCGACTCCATTGAGCAGGATGCGCGCGGCATCCTCGATCGCGCGCGCCGCCTGACTCACGAACCCGGCCCTTTCATGGCGACAAGTCTCCCAGCAGCTTCTTTGCGGACCTATGGCCGCCCTTGGTCTCGGCGATGCTGGCTTGCGCACTACCGTCGAGCACCTTTCCGAAGGCTTGGCCATAAACCGATTCCCGGCCGATGTCGAGCCGCGCCCCAACCCGGCTCGCTGGTGTCCGCCCCGCTTCCTGAAGCCGACCGATGTTGTCATACTCGCGATCGGTGATCTTGGTGCCGAGCGCCGATCTGTCGAATTGGGCCATTGGGATGGATCATTGGGGCCGGACCAACTGGGAGCAAGGCGAATGAAAATTGAACTTGCCTATGGCAAAACGGGAATCACCCTGCAGATTCCCGAGGGTGTCGAGGCGACGATTATTCGAAAGCCGGTGCTGCCGGTGCCGGACGATGCGGCGGCTGTCATCGAAAATGCCTTGGACTCGCCGATCTCGGCGCCGCGTCTGGAAGAAGCCGCGGCACAGGCAAAATCGGCCTGCATCCTGATCTGCGATATCACACGCCCGGTGCCGAACCAGCTTTTTCTGCGTCCGCTTATCGAGCGGCTGCACGGCGCTGGCGTGCCGCTTTCCGGCATAACGGTTCTGGTCGCGACGGGTTTGCACCGCCCCAATCTTGGCGACGAACTGGCCGAGTTGGTCGGTGACCCCTGGGTCCTGGAGAAGGTGACGGTTGCCAATCACTATGCCCAGAACGACGAAGACCACGTCATATTCGGGCAGACATCGAAACGGCGGACGCCGGTCGGCATCGACCGGCGATTCGTCGAAGCGGACGTCAAGATTGCGACGGGATTGGTGGAGCCGCACTTTATGGCCGGTTATTCCGGTGGGCGCAAGGTGATCGCTCCCGGGGTGGCGCACCATACGACGATCCGCACCTTCCACTCGGCCCGCTTCATGGAGGATCAGGCGGCGACGAGCTGCAATTTAGAGGGCAACCCGCTGCATGAAGAGCAGTTGGAGATCATGGGCATGATCGGCGGTTGTATCTATGGCTTGAACACGGTGATCGATGAGGGACGCAACCTCATCTTTGCCAACTTCGGCGAGATCATCGAGAGCCACCTAGAGGCGGTGCGTTTCGTGCGGAAATCGATCGAAGTCAAGGTGCCGCGCAAGTTCAAGACCGTGGTTACCAGCGCCGCGGGCTATCCGCTCGACAAGACTTATTATCAGACGATCAAGGGCATGGTGACGCCTCTCGACATTTTGGATGAGGGCGGAACGATTGTGATCGTTTCCGAATGCGGCGAGGGCATCGGCTCGCAAGAATTCCGCGCCGCGCAGCAGCGGCTGATCGAGTTGGGGCCGGAGAAGTTCCTCGAAACCTTGACGGCCAAGACACTTGCCGACATCGACGAGTGGCAGACGGAAATGCAGTTGAAGCCGATGCGCGTCGGCACGGTGATGCTGGTGTCTCCCGGCCTTGCCGAAGCGGATCGCGCGGTGACCGGCGTTTCCTGCCGCGACGATCTGGGCGCCGCCTTGACGGAAGTCCTGTCGCGGACGGATGACAGCCGGATCGCGGTGATCCCGGAAGGGCCTTATGTCGTGCCGTTCCATGCCGGCGCTTGACTATGCGCCACCTGCATCTCGATCCGGTCGGCGGCATTGCTGGAGACATGTTCGCCGCGGCATTGCTGGATGCCTTTCCCGAGTTCGAGGCGCCGGCCCTTGCCATGCTGGCCGCGTTGCTGGGCGAGGAGATCGAGGTCGCCGTCGTACGTCAGCCGGTCGGCGGCTTTGCCGGGGCGAGGCTGACGGTCGTGGGGAAAGGCGGTCATAGCCACCGCTATCTCAGCGACATTTGCAGGCTGTTGGACGCTTGCGACGCCTTGCCACCGGGTGCCAGCGAGATCGCCAAGGGCATTTTCACCCGCCTTGGCGAAGCCGAAGCCCGCGTGCACGGCAGCAGTCTGGAGGCGGTGCATTTTCACGAGGTCGGCGCGGTGGATTCCATTGCCGACATCGCGCTGGCTGGACTCTTGATCGATGCCGTCGGTGCCGAAAGCTGGTCCGTCGGGGCCCTGCCGCTTGGCGGTGGGCTTGTCCGAACCGAGCATGGGGTTCTGCCGGTCCCGGCGCCCGCGACGGCGCGCCTGCTCGAGGGCTTCGAGATGAGGGACGACGGCGTGTCAGGCGAACGAGTGACACCGACGGGCGCCGCCATATTGAACCACTTGAAGCCGCGCATGCTGGCGCGGCGGCCCTCCCTGCGCATGATGGGAGGCGGCACGGGGTTCGGCACACGGGAATTGCCCGATCGGCCCAATGCGCTGCGTGTCCTGGTGATGGAGTCAGCCGTGCCGGGATCCGATCAGGTGGCGTTGACAAGTTTCGAGATTGACGACCAAAGTCCGGAAGACCTTGCCATCGGACTTGACGCCGTGCGCGATGTTGACGGGGTTCTCGATGTGATCCAGGCGCCGGCATTCGGCAAGAAGGGCCGCATGGTCATCGCCGTGCAGGTCTTGGCCAAACCGACGGCGCAGGCCGCCGTTCGCGACGCCGTGCTGGGGCAGACATCAACGCTTGGCTTGCGCGAGCAGATCGTCACGCGCCATATCCTTGCGCGCGAGGAAGAGCTGCGCGACGGTGTTCGCGTCAAATCGGTGCGGCGCGGTGAAAGCCGCACGGCCAAGGCCGAGGCCGACGACATCGCCGGCCACGCCGGCGATTATGCCAGCCGCAAGGTCTTGCGTGGGAAGGTCGAAAGAGATGGCTGAAGTGGCACAACGCGAAACGCTGGCCGCGGTTCTGCGGGACATGGCGCCGGTTACCATTGCCGTCAGCGGCGGGGTGGACAGCCTGACCCTGGCGGCCTTTGCGGCGCGCGAAATCGGCCAGGACGCAACCATGCTGCATGCCGCCTCGCCAGCCGTGCCCGCCGCCGCGACGGCGCGACTGAAGGCGCTGGCGGCGGTCGAGGGCTGGGCCTTGCGGATCGTCGATGCCGGCGAGTTCTCGGACGAGGCCTATCTGAGCAATCCCTCCAACCGCTGTTTTTTCTGCAAGACCAACCTTTATGGGACCATGGCGCGGCTTGCCCGGGGTCGGCTTGTTTCGGGGACGAATCTGGATGACCTGGACGACTGGCGCCCGGGGCTCGAGGCTGCCCGCGATCACGCCGTGCGTCACCCCTTCGTAGAAGCGGAATTCGCCAAGTGCGATGTCCGCGCGCTGGCGCGGGCGCTTGGGCTGGATGACGTTGCCGAGCTTCCCGCCTCGCCGTGTCTTTCCAGCCGGATGGAGACCGGACTTCGCATCGAGCCCGAACTTCTGGCCCTTGTCGACCGGCTGGAAAGCGAGGTGCGTTCGCGCTTTGCCGTCCGTACCGTGCGTTTCCGCATCCGCCGCGAAGGCGCGGAACTTGAAATCGATCCAGGTTTTCTTTCGGCGGCGACGGGTGAGGTTGTGGCCGCGCTCGAGGCCGAGGCGCGGCGCATTTCAGGCCGGCCGGTCGCGGTCGTGCCCTATGCGCGCGGCAGCGCCTTTCTGCGCGAGGAGGCTTGATGGACGAGCTGGATTTCGATTGGGAGAGACAGTCGCGTATCGGCTTTGGCGAGGCCGTGCTGTGCGAAGGCAAGACTCCCAATCAGATCGAGGCCATCTTCGCGCGGGTTAGGCAGCGCGGTGCGTCCTGTCTCTTCACCCGCCTCGACGCCGAGGTGGCCGCGCGACTCGCGGGTCTCGACTACGATCCCTCGTCGCGAACCGGTTTCGTTGGCGAGCGCGCGGCGTCACGCAGCTCCGGTGCCGTCTGTATCCTTACGGCGGGCACGAGCGATGCCGCCGTGGCGCGCGAGGCCGAACGCACACTTTCCTTTCACGGCCACCAGTCGTCGATGATCTTCGATGTCGGGGTCGCGGGACTCCATCGGCTGATGAGGCGGCTTGAAGAGGTGCGCGGCCACAAGGTGGTAATTGTCGTTGCCGGCATGGACGGGGCGCTTGCCAGCGTGGTGGGCGGTCAGGTGCCGGGTGTGGTGATCGCTGTTCCGACATCGGTCGGCTATGGCACGGCGCGGGGCGGCGAGACGGCGCTTGCGGCTATGTTGGCAAGCTGCGCCGCCGGGCTGACGGTTGTGAACATAGACAATGGCTTCGGTGCTGCCTGCGCGGCCCTGCGGCACTTGAACACGTTCGCAGATTGAGCGGGCAACCCGCGAGACTGTTGGAGTTGGGCCGGTTCGGCTCAGTCCGGCTGCTTCACAGCGGCAGTTCTCCCTGCAACGTCATCTTGCCGGATTTTCCATTGCCCGTGGCCTTAGCGCCCGTGGCTTCGGCGATGAGGGCCTGCGCGCCCTCGTCGAGCAGTTCGTCGAGGGCCTGCCCGTATACCGATTCCCGGCCGATGTCGAGCAGCACAGGTACGGCGAGGGGAGACACACGATCGAGGTCGCGGTGTCTGATTCGGCCCTTGACGCGTTTCAGCATGTCGGCCAACCGGCCGATGTCGGTGAGGCCGCTGGCGGCGTCGGCGCGCGTCGCCCGCAGCAAGACGTGATCGGGCTCGTGGCGGCGCAGCACGTCGTAGATGAGATCGGCGCTGAAGGAGATCTGGCGGCCGGTCTTTTCGCGCCCCGGGGCGCGTTGTTCGATGAGGCCGGCGATGACCGCAATGTTGCGGAAGGTCCGGCGCAGCATGGAGGATTCCGCCATCCATTCCTCCAGGTCGTCGCCCAGCATGTCTTCGTCGAACAGGGAATCGAGATCGCGTGCCGGCTTCAGGCTCCAGACGGCGATGACATAGTCACTGGCGACGAATCCCAGGGGCGACAGTCCAGCGCGTTCCATGCGCCGGGTCAGCAACATGCCCAGGGTCTGGTGGGCGTTGCGGCCCTCGAAGCAGTAGGCGACGAGGAAGGCCTTGCCGCCGCGCGGAAAGGTCTCGACCAGAAGTCCCTCGGCCGGTGGTAGCACCGAGCGCCAGCTTTGCAGGCGCAGCCATTCGGCGACGGCTTCCGGCAGCTCGCGCCAATGCCGTGGATCCTCCAAAAGACCGCGTACCCGCTCGGCTAGGTGCGTCGACAAGGGCAGTCGGCCACCCATGTAGGCCGGCACCTTCGGGTCGCCCTCGGCGCCGCGACTGACCACGATGTCGTTGTCGTGCAAGCCCTCGAAACACAAGAGCTGGCCGGCAAAAATGAAAGAGTCGCCGGCAACCAGACCGTTCGCGAAATATTCCTCGACCTCGCCGAGAATACGGCCGCGGCGAAAGCGCACCTTGAGCCGCGGGGCCTCGACGATGGTGCCGACGTTCATGCGATAGCGCCGCACGTGGTTGGCACCGGCGGCTTTGTAGCGCCCCTCCTTGTCGCGCTTCAGGCGGCGAAAGCGTTCGTAGGCTTTGAGCGCGTAGCCGCCATTGGCGACGAAGTCGAGCACGGCGTCGAAGTCGCGGCGCGCGAGGGCCGCGTAGGGGGCGGCGGTCAGCACCTCGCGAAACTGCTGGTCGGCATCGA
>JAJFGM010000558.1 GCA_021776145.1 Kiloniellaceae bacterium
GAGACCGCGGCCACCCCGGCCAGGGCCTCGCCCTTGAAACGAATGCGGTCCGTCGGAAAGACATACACCTGCGGCTGGCAGTTCGGCAGATAGGGGGTCCCGGGAACGTCGTCGGCGGTGATGACGGCCTCGACACCCTCCATCGCCAAGGCGGCGCTGACGTCGATCGACAGAATGCGGGCGTGGTGGTGTCGCGAGCGCAGCAACTTTCCGTGCAGCATGCCGTCCATTTTCAAGTCGGCGGCATATTTCGCGGCGCCGGTAACGGTCGCCGGGCTGTCGAGCCGCGCGACGTTGACCCCCACCGCGTGGCCGTTGGCCTTTTCCGGGCCGACCGCGTTACGGTCTTCGCGGATCAGCTCGGCGGCGTACGCCACGGCCTCGATGATCTTGGTGTACCCGGTACAGCGGCAGAGGTTCTTCGACAGGCCCTTGACGATGTCGTCGCGGGTCGGGTCGGGCTTACCGCGCAGCAGGGTGTGGGTCTTCATGATCATGCCGGGAATGCAGAAGCCGCACTGCGTCGCGCCCTTCTCCAGGAAAGCCTGTTGGATCGGGTCGAGGACAGAATAGTCGTCGCCCGGCTGCACGTCGTAGGCCGCCGGCGCCAGCCCTTCGATGGTCACGATGTCCTTGCCGGCCGCCCGCGCCGCCGGCAAGAGGCAGGATTTCGTCGGCTTGCCGTTCATGACGACGATACAGCTACCGCACTCGCCGTTGTCACAGGCCTGCTTGGCACCTGTCAGGTCAAGATCTTCGCGCAGCAGCTCCAGCAGGGTGCGGTCGCCGGCTTGCACCTTGACGTCCACTCCATTGACGTTGAACGACGAAGTCTCGCGGGTCTCACCGGCCACGGCGGGCATCCTCTCAATGGTGTCAGGTCACAGATTTTGTAATCAAATAATTACTTACTTGAAAAAGAGAGTCAAGCCAATGTGGTTTTGCGGCGGCACTGCCGCCGGGATCGCTGCCCCGATCACCATTGACTTGCATCGCCATTTTAGTAAATAATTGCTTACTTTATCGGAGCGGAAAAGGACGCCTTCATGGCCTTGAGATTGGAATACCGCGACGTCGCCCCGGACGCGGTTCGCGCCTTGGCGGGGCTCAACACCTACAGCGACAGCTGCGCCGTTCCGCAAGGGCTGCGGCGGCTGGTCGAAGTCCTCGTCTCCCGCTTCAACGGCTGTTCCTATTGCATCGCCGTCCACGAGCGCCAGGCGCGCGGCCTGGGCGAAAGCCCGAAGCGGCTCGCGGCGCTGCCAAACTGGCGGGCGGTCGAAGCTTTCTCGGAGGCCGAGAAAGCCGCCTTCGCCTGGGCCGAAGCGGTCACCGATATCAGCCGAAGCGACGGGCTGGACGGCCTCTATCGCGACCTGTCGGCGCATTATGCCGAGGCCGAGATCGTCGACCTGACCTTCGTCGTCCTATCGATGAACGCCTGGAACCGGCTTGCCATTGCCTTTGGGCGCGAAGCGGGCGAAAACTGACGGGTCGCAAGCCGAACCCACGACCAAGAGCAACCCGGAACCGGGGACCTAACGCGAGACCCGAGCCATGCATTTGATCGACAACCTGCAATACGCCAATTGGTCCGAGAAGATCTTTCGGCAGATGCGCGAGGGCGGCGTCGATGCGGTGCATGCCACTATCGCCTACCACGAGACCTTCCGCGAAATGGTCGCCAGGATCGAAGAGTGGAACCTCTGGTTCGAGCGCTTTCCCGATCTGATCGTGCCGGGCCGAACCGGGGACGACGTCCGCCGCGCCCGACAAAACGGGCGCACGGCGATCTTTTTCGGCTTCCAGAACCCCTCGCCCATGGAGGACGACATCGGCCTGGTCGAAATCTGCCACGCCCTGGGCGTGCGCTTCATGCAGCTGACCTACAACAACCAATCGCTGCTGGCGACCGGCTGTTACGAGGCCGAGGATACCGGCGTCACCCGCATGGGCCGTCAGGTGATTCGCGAAATGAACCGGGTCGGCCTGGTCATCGACATGAGCCACTCGGCCGAACGCTCGACCCTGGAGGCGATCGAGATCTCCGAACGCCCCATCGCCATCACCCATGCCAATCCCGCCTTCTGGCATCCGGCGCTGCGCAACAAGTCCGACGATGTCCTGAAGGCGCTGGGTCAAAGCGGCGGCATGCTGGGCTTTTCCTTCTATCCACATCACTTGAAAGGCAAGTCGGACTGCACGCTGCAGAGCTTTTGCGAGATGGTCGCGCGCACCGCCGAGTTGATGGGCCCGGCGCAGATCGGCATCGGCTCCGATCTTTGCCAGGACCAGCCCGACACTGTCGTCGAATGGATGCGCGTCGGGCGCTGGAGCAAGCAGATCGACTATGGCGAGGGCTCGGCCAAGGACGCCGGCTTTCCGCCCATGCCGGGCTGGTTTCGCGACAACCGCGACTTCGCCAACGTCGAGAAAGGTCTGCGCGAGGTCGGCTTCACCCAGGCCGAGGCCGCGGGGGTGATGGGCGAGAACTGGCTCGCCTTCTACGACGCCAACTTCGGACCCGCCGAGGGATAAGACCAATGAAGAGCGAAACATTGGCCGCGGAGACCTTGGCGCTCAGGCCACCGTCGCAGATCATGCGATTGGCGCGCATGGGCGCCTTCCACCAGAGCCGCTTGAGCTTCATGCGTGTGCTGCTGCGCCGCATGAAGCGGCAGAACTGGCGTTTCGACCGGCCGCTGTGGCGCATCGACGACAAGGGTGTCGGTGTCGCCACCTATCGCGCCATCGGGCCCGAACGGACCTATACGCTTGTCGCCTTTGCCCACGACCTGCCCGACGACCAGCGCTCCGATCGGGTCATCGCCGAGGCTTGGGACGCCACCTTCACACTTTACGACGGCGAACCCAGCGAAGCCGATATCGAGCGGCTATCCCGGGCGGTGCCGCTGCAGGAGGCCGGCCGCATTTCGGGCAGCGAACTCAGCCTCTCCCGCGCCAATCGCTCGGTGCGCCTGTTCGAGCATGTCGTCGGCTGTCTTGCCCGGGGCGAACAGCCGGACCGCGCCCGCATCGAACCCGTCGGCTACCTCATGCGGACCACCGCCGTCTACGGCTCAGGCAAGTTCGGCGCCGCCGATCGCGACTCCTGGGCCGAGCGGCCGGAACTCAAGGGCTCGTTTCAGCCAGAGCTGTTGTCGGTCTGGCTGATCCGCGCTTTCACCCTCGATCTGGTCGAACATCTGGCGCGTGTCCGCGCCCCCGCAAGCGCCGTGGTTCTGGCACCCGATTTGCGCCGCCGCTTTGGGGTCGGCAACGCCACCGGCTTGGGCATGGCGCCCTTTCTGGTCAACCACCCGGCGCTTCTGCACGCCTGGATCAATGCCCGCGAAACCGGTCTGGCGCGCGTGCGGGCCCTGGCCTCGGCCTCCAGCGACAGCCAGGCGCTGTTCCGCGACCGCTCCGCCCGGGCCCGCGTCAATGCCCTGGACTGGCGCATCGAACACCCGGTGCAGGCCGCCAAGGTCGAAACCCTGCGGGCCGATCTCGAGGCACTGAATGCCCACGTCGAGGGGCCGGTCTTCGATTGCGATCGCCCCTGGGACGCGCTCTACCGCTGGGCCGAAGCGACGCTCAGCCTGGAAGGTCAGGAGCAGGTCGTTTCGCTGCTCCTGGAGGCGCACGGGCCCCAGGTCGATGATCTGGCCGCAACCATGTGCGCCGATGAAAGCGCCGGCTTCCGCATCGACGGCGCCATGACCCTCGGCGCCCTCAAGGAAATCTTGCGGCAGGTCTATGGCTGGGCGCTGACCATCGACTTTTCCGAGCGCCCCGAGATCGAGCGGCTGTGGTACGTCTCCGAGGAAAAGCTGGAACCGCGCCTCGGCCAGCGCTTCGAGGAACCGCTCGCGCCCTATGAACAGCCGCTCGCCCCGGGGCGCGACGCCGCGACCCTGTTCCAGGCCCTCGACAGCTGGGACGCGGCCAAGAGCGTGGCCGCCTTCCTGCTGCGCCACGCCGAGCATCGGCACATCGTGCGCCGAGCGCAACGCGCCGCCGGCCTGCCCTATGCCGAGATCCGCGACAACACCATCGGTGCCGAGCTCTTTCCCATCGATATGCTGCGCTGCAAGCTGTCGTTCTTCGGCGCCACGAAGTTCGATCCGCGCTCCGACCGCTGGGTCCGCATCACCATGTACCAGGGCGCGCCTTTCCCGCACGAACTGGCGGCGATGGATCCCGACGACCTCGCCTATCCACCCCTGGAGGCCTCATGAGCTGGTCGCTGGGAGAAACCCGCGCCCTGGCGATCAAGGCGGCGCGCGGCGCCGGCTTCGACTGGGGCCTGGCGGAAGAGGCCGGCTTCGCCGTGCAGTGGCTGCAGGCCCGCGGCGCACCGGGCGTGGCGGCACTGGCGCATTATCTCGAAGGCCGCGAGGCGGCCGCGGTTTCGAACGGGGACTGTCCGATCGCCCTTGGAGCCGCCGTGACCGACGGCGGCGTGGAGATCGAAGCAGCGGCCGGT